>CAZXQV010000097.1:0-5083 GCA_964643195.1 uncultured bacterium
TCGGGCTTGTCTTCACACTTTTCTTTGCACTGGGCGTTCTGTTGATCACCCTTTATACGCGTAATGTGCATGTCGGTACAGAACTTGTGATTGGTAACACAGATGCTTTGCACATCAATGATCTCGGTTTGGTCTATTCGGTGCTTTTAGGAAATGTGTTATTATTTATTATTTTCTACCGTGCTTTCGCTGTCACAGCCTTTGATTCTTATATGGCGAGAGTTGCAGGTTTTTCGCCACTGCTCTTCAATTATCTTTTGATGGTGCAGACATCGCTCACTTCGATCACGACTTTTCGGGCAGTCGGCGTATTGATGCTCCTGGCCTTTTTGACAGCGCCAGTCCTGATTGCCCGTAGCTGGACGGATCGTTTAGGTCGATTACTCTTACTCTCTGGAGGGATCGGCGCCCTGGCAGCGATTTTGGGAGTAGCTCTTTCGCGCCACATATTGACTTTCTATGGTCTTGGAATTTCCACTGGCGGCCTCATCGTTTGTCTCCTAGTTCTCTTCTATATGCTTTCCTTGACTTTTCACTCATTGAAGATTAGACTTTCAACATGAAAAGGATTGCGCTGCTAGGCAGCACGGGCTCAATTGGCAAGAGTAGTCTTGAGGTGATTCGTCACCTTGGTTTTGAGGTTGTTGCTCTTGGTTGCCAAAAGAACATCGACCTTCTCGAAGAACAGATCAAAGAATTTCGACCGAAAAAAATTGCTGTCTACGATGAAGAGGCAGCAAGAGAGTTGAGAAGCCGAGGCTACGATGTGCTTGCTGGTGAAGAGGGGATGTGCGAGATCGCGCAAGAGGGTGATTTTGTCTTGATGGCAATCGTGGGGCTTGCGGCGCTTGCTCCGACATTGGCTGCATTGAATGCTAAAAAAGCAATCGGCTTAGCGAATAAGGAGGTCCTTGTTGCTGCTGGAGAGCTGGTGATGAGTCGTGTGCAATCGCCGCTTATTCCGATCGATAGCGAACATAGCGCTCTATTTCAATGCCTGGAAAAAATGAGTGGTGTCAGACGACTGGTTTTGACTGCATCGGGGGGGCCCTTTAGAGAGCACTCTTTGGATGATTTGGAGCAAGTGACCTTGATCCAGGCATTAAAACATCCAACCTGGTCGATGGGAGCTAAGATTACGATCGACTGTTCCACTTTGATGAACAAAGGTTTTGAGGTAATTGAAGCAAGTTGGCTATTCAATATGCCTGTTGAAATGATCGATGTGGTGGTGCACCCTCAAAGTATTATTCATAGTTTTGTTGAGGGAATTGATGGCGTGGTTTTTGCGCAGCTTCACGAGCCTAGCATGAAAATTCCGATCCAATATGCTCTCACTTATCCAGAAAGATATCCAGGAACGGTGCCACCCTTTGACTTTTTTAAGCACGGCCGTTTAGACTTCTACCCGCCTGACATGGAGAAGTTTCGCTGTCTTAGACTTGCATTTGAAGCGGCAAAACAGGGCGAGAGTTTCTGTTGTTTTCTCAATGCTGCCAATGAGGTGCTGGTTGATCGCTTTTTGAGACGAGAGATCTCTTGGGTTGAAATCGGTAGGAAATTAGAGAGTTTGATGGGAAAACACTCGAGCACAAAAATTGATGATATTGAGAGCGTAATCGCTGTCGACCAAATCGCAAGAGAAGAGGCAAAACGTACATGACTGTATTCTATTTTATTCTGGCTGCAGCCGCTCTCGGCATTCTGGTATTCATTCATGAGCTTGGCCACTACTTTGTGGCACGTCGTGTCGGGATGACTGTAGAGATTTTTAGTATCGGCTTTGGCCGTCCCATTCTAAAATGGAAGTGGAATCATGTAGACTGGCAGATTGGTTGGCTTCCCTTTGGCGGTTTTGTCAAAATCATGGGGATGGAGTTTTCGAAAGAGGATAGAGAGCGTTATAAAGAGCCCTACGAAATACCAAATGGTTTTTTTGCTAAGGCACCTTGGCGCCGCATTTTGGTAGCTCTCGCTGGACCTGTTGCCAATTTTATTTTAGCCTTTTTGCTATTCGGAGCTCTTTGGTTGATGGGGGGGAGAGAGAAACCTTTCTCTGAATTTACCCAGATTATCGGTTGGGTAGAGCCCAATTCTGAAATTTATGCGCAGGGTGTGCGTCCGGGTGACATTCTCACAGAGTACAATGGTAAGCCTTATGTCAGCTCAAAGGACCTACTTTATGCTACTATGCTTGGTGGTAAAAATGTGAATTTGAAAGGTTTTCATGTCAACTATGCGACAGGTGAGAAGAGACCTTTCGATTATACAATCGAGAGTTATCCAGCGCCGGGAGCGTTAGATGATATTTTAACAACCGGCATTACCTCGAATGCACGTTATATGATGTACGATAAAGGAGTGAAGCTGCCTCAGGGCTCTCCTATGGAAAGCAGTGGTATCGAGCATGGAGACCAACTGGTTTGGGCTGATGGAGAGTTGCTCTTTTCAATGGATCAGGTCAATCATCTACTCAATCGTAAATTTTCATTATTAACTGTGAAGCGCGGAGATATGACCTTTTTAAGTCGTCAGCCTCGGGTCATGACTGGCGATCTTAACTTCTCTTCTCATATCAAAAATGAGCTAGAAGATTGGCAATATGAGGGTCATATCAATAAACGTTGGCATGAGCTTTTTGCTTTGCCTTATATCGTGAATAGTGAAGGTTACATCGAAAGCCCTATGGACTTTTTGGATGAGGATAGCCGTCTCGCAGCATTTCCGCTCCATTCTTACGATAAGCTGATTGATGCTCCTTTACAGCCAGGTGATCGTATTCTTTCTGTAGATGGTGTTGCTGTAACTAAAGGTTACGAAATTTTAGAGAAAGTGCAGCAGCATCGTGTCCAGTTGATGGTGAAGCGTGGTGGCTCGGCAAAGGGAAGGGTCAAGTGGAAAGAAGCGGATACTGTATTCATCGAAGGGGTGGATTGGAAGGCTCTTCAAGAGACTACAGCGCTTATCGGTACTCCCGGTAAGAGTAATGATAGTTTCCTCTTGCTCAATCCTGTGCTGCCCAAAATGATCGATGAGTTTGTGCTCACTCCTGAGCAGAGAGCTAGTATTTCTCAAGAATTTGAGAAACAAAAAAAGCAGGTTGAGGCGATCAAGGATCGCGAAAAGCGTGCTTCGGCCATGCGCTTTTTAGAGGATGCACAGACCCGTCTGATGTTGGGTGTGCCTCTTGCTGACCGTCTTGTGGATTACAATCCAGGTCCATTTACGCTCTTCGGCAGTGTTTTTGTAGAGACAGGCCAAACGTTGAAAGCGCTTATACTTGGCTATCTCCACCCGAAATGGTTGAGCGGCCCGATTGGTATTGTTCGGGTGATCCATCACGGTTGGAAGATTGGCATTGGTGAAGCTCTCTTTTGGATTGGAGCGATCAGTGTAAACTTGGGCTTTTTGAATCTCCTGCCTATCCCTGTGCTGGATGGGGGCTATGTCTGCCTCTCTCTTTGGGAATGGATCACTAAAAGGCGCATTAAGGCTAAAACGATGGAGAAGCTCATTATCCCATTTGTGGTGCTATTGATCGGCCTACTTGTCTTTCTAACATTCCAGGACATCAGCAGACTCTTTTGATTTCCTAAATGACCTTATCGACTTTTTCTAGCAACTATTCAGAGGGATTAGCTGCAGCAATCCCTCTCGGTGAGAGAAAAAGTGCGTAAGGTGAGTAAATATTTAAAAAATATTTTGATTAAAAAGATTGCTAGTATAATAATGAGGCATACAACAGGGAGGTTGTGTATGTCTCATCAAATTAATTATACTTTCCAGCCAGTTAATTGCTGCGTATCCAATAGATTCACTTTGCAAGCATTGGGATTAGGGCGTTATACGGTAGCCAACTTAGCAACTAGAGTGCTCCTTCTAGCACGCATATCAAAAACCTTTGGAGTTGTTATCACGATTGGACGGCAATCTCAACAACCAAATAAAAAAGACCGGTTGTATACACATTTTTCTTCTGATACTTTGCATATCCGTAAAAATAATTTAACATTGTACGAATGTGAGTTGCCACCGCAGACTACTTGGAAACAAGAATTAAACTCTTTCCCAGATGTAATAAAGCGAACCGCTGCAAGTCGTCAGAGAGATCTAATTGTTTCTCTCTTAATTGTTCAAGAAATCGGTGGTCTTCGTTGTAATGAAACCAAGCGCATTGAGCTTCAGGTTCAAACAACACGGACGATAAACCCAAAAAATATAATCGACACGCGCGATTAATCGAATCCGCTAGATTTAAATTCTTACTAATTCTGGCTTTGATTTTAAAATCGCGCGAGAAAGTAGACGCCATTTTTTCCAATCTTGCTTAAGAGAAGCGCTCAACTGAGGTCGATCCTTAATTTTCGAAAGGGTGTTGATCATCCGCTCCGACATCAAAATCACCTCTTTTTTAAGAGTATCCTGATGTTCACGACTTAAAAGACAGATCTTCTCTAAAAGAAGATTTTTTCTTTTAAGCACTAGCGTCTTTCTGATTGTCAGCGGATCCATACGTCTTAAGTCTGAAACTAGGCCCACCTTTGATAGCAGCCAAATCACCCATTTGGTCGGATCAAAATGGAACCAACGCACACCATTTCTATAATCTTTAGCGAAGACGTGGTGGTAGTTGTGATAGCCCTCACCAAATGTGAGAAGAGCACAGATCAAATTATTTACCGCTGTTTGCTCCTGACAGAAAGGACGATCTCCCCATGTGTGAGCTAAAGAATTGATGAACCAAGTCATATGGTGTGAAAGAAGTAAACGTAAACCGACAGCCATGAAGAAGGCACCTACATAATCATTCAATAGATAACCCACAATCAAGCCTACCGCGATATTGCTGCCAAACATCAGAGGAGCGATGTAGCGATGTTGGAAACGCACACGAGGATTTTTCAAAAGATCTTGCACAAGCTTAGGATCAATCTCTTCTTGCTTAAACATCATCCAAGTGAAATGAGCATACCAAAAACCCTTGTTGATCGAATAAGGGTCTTTATCAGTGTCGACGAAAGCGTGGTGGCGACGGTGGTCGTATGACCAGCGCAAAGCACTACTCTGCATCAAAAGCGGACTA
>CAZXQV010000098.1:0-5054 GCA_964643195.1 uncultured bacterium
ATGAACCGGTCGAGTGTCACCTCTTTTGAAGCATCAATCGCCTCTAGCAAATTTTTGACAGACTTCTCTTTGAAATGAGGCAGTTTGTAAAGCTCTTCAGCTGTCAATTTGTAAATATCCGAAATGCTTTCTACAAGCTCCAATTGGACAAGCTGTAAAATCACTTTTTTGCCGAGATTCTCAATATCCATTCCCCCTTTACCGACAAAAAAAATGATACGCTGCAGCTCTTGCGCTGGACAGCTAGTTTTGTTTGGACAGCGCGTTGCCACCTCATTTTCGAACCGCACAACCTCTGCATGGCAAGCTGGGCAGCGCTTGGGCATTTCCCACACCTTACAATCCGCTTTTCTTTTACCTATGATCACAGAGACCACTTTCGGAATCACATCTCCACCCTTTTCAATAAAGACATGATCGCCAACCCGTATATCTTTCCGCTTCACTTCATCAGCGTTATGCAAAGTTGCCCTTGAGATCGTACTTCCTGCAACAAAGACAGGCTCAAGCTCTGCAACAGGCGTCAACACACCCGTTCTACCCACCTGCACTGTGATATCCAAAATCACACTCTCCGCCTGCTTCGCCGCAAATTTGTAGGCAATCGCCCAGCGGTAGTTTTTGCCAGTCATTCCAAGCTTTTTCTGCGCGGCTAATTCATCTACTTTGACTACAATTCCGTCAATCTCATAGGGTAGACTCTCTCGCCTCATCTCAATCTCATCCGCAAAAGCCATGATCTCATCAAAATTGTGACACTGCCTGTGCTCCCCTACCACAGGAAGCCCCCAACGCATCAAAGCCTTCAGACTCGCATAGTGACTCTTAAATTCATGAGAGCAATCCGCTACCCCATAAATCGAGATCGCAAGTCCTCTTTGCGCTACTTCACTAGGATTAAGCAACTTGAGTGAACCGCTCGCTGCATTCCGTGGGTTAGCAAAAGGCTTAGAGGAATTTTTGTTTAGCTCTTCGAATACCCTCTTCGGCATAAAGACCTCTCCACGTACTTCGAGAGATTCGGGATAATCCCCCGAAAGCTGCAGCGGCAGCGACTGGATCGTGCGTACATTGGCTGTGATTTCATCACCCCTCTCGCCATCACCTCGAGTTACAGCCCGGACCAAAATTCCCTTTTCATAATGCACGGAGCAGGCGATGCCATCGAGCTTCAACTCCACTTCATAAACAATATCAGTTTGATGGAGTAGCTTCTCAATGCGCCTGAGAAATTCCTTAACCTCTTCATCTGAATAGGAATTGGCGAGTGAAAGCATCGGCATTTTGTGCTTGGCAACAGGAAAGCCTCCCACAAGACTCTCACCCAATCGCTGCGTCGGCGAGCCCGGAAAAATCCAATCGGGATGTTCTTTTTCTAAAGTTACCAGCTCTTCGTAAAGCCTGTCATACTCACGATCTGAAATCTGAGGAGCATTTTCTATGTAGTAATGCCGATCATGCTCCCAGATCTCTTCACAAAGCTTGTGGTAATCTATCTCACGTTTGCTGCGCATCGAAATCCGTAAGTTCCATTCATCGTGCCAGGATTATTGCGATGCCTGTGTGAGCAGCGCAGATCCTCTTTTAAGCTCTTCCAGCAGCCGCCACGCAATACTCTATAAACGCCCTGAAGCGGCCCTTTCGGATTATTGGGCTCCTGGTGAGAACTCTCATAGTAGTTATAGCCATACCAATCTTGACACCACTCATAAACGTTTCCTGACATATCATAGATTCCGTAAGCATTTGGATTATAACTTTTTACTGAAATTGTATCTGAGCTGAAAAAGTTGGCTTGATTTTTCTCAATATTCTCACCGGTAGAATAGGGGGCATTTTCTAAACCACCTCGTGCAGCTATCTCCCACTCTGCTTCTGTAGGCAAGCGCTTGCCCACCCACCGCGCATATCCAACAGCACCATACCAAGTAACTCCCACAACCGGATGCTTGGCATAGCCTGATTCTACGGAAAGCCTCCCTCCGGCGCGATTGAGTCTAGATTCTTTCAGGCGTATGATGTCATTATACTGTTGATCCTTCTCCCCACCGATATATTCCAAAAAGCGGACAAACTGCTCATTAGTCACGGGATGAATATCGATCGCAAAACTATCCAAGATAATCTTATGGCAAGGAGCCTCATCGCGATTGCCTTCATTCGAACCGCGCAAATATTCGCCTCCTGGAATCACCACCATCTCAGTTTGTAGAGGTTCGGTGCTGATCTTCTCTCCATGAGTCGGTTGGTATTCAGTTACCACCGGATCACGATTGAGCATCATCTGAATCGCTTGAGCATACTCTACATTCCGTGGTGGCGTCATCGGTTGTGAGGTTGCCTCTGTCAAGTCCCTTTTCTCTACTACCACTGTATTTTCCAACAAAGGGGCTGCTGCAACTTCAGCAAACTCTTCTCGTTGGATGATCGGCATTGGAGGGGGCTCTTCAGTGATTACAGGGTGATCAGGAATCAGATGCTCTTTTACCAATTGCACAGTGTTAGCCTCCTCTTTCTTCAAATTAGGGAAGCTGCGTGGCTGCAACTGTGGCGGAATTGTCCGCATTTTGGTCTTACCCAAAAGCGGCAAGAGCTTATCGGGACGCCTCTTAGGATCGCGATTGAGACAGCTCATGATCAATCCATCCCAGTCAAAGCGGTATTCAGGAGCACTACTGGCTACGGGCTCAAAGACCCCTTCAGGAAAGACACCTTTAATCAAGTAATAGAGCAAAACGCCGTAAGCATAGGAGTCAACAGCCGCTGTCATTTGCTCAGACTGTTTCTGTTCAGGCGCCAAAAAAGCAAACAGTTGAAGAAAGGCTTGGCCTAGTTTTGAAAGCTTTTCACCTTCGATTGGTCTCGGCAGATAGCGCTCCATCCCTCCCTTCTCTTCTACAAAACCAAGAGCATCTGCTGTAGCTTGAAATGTCTTCGCTACAATAGCGGCTGGATGTAGCAATTTCAACAATCCCAAATCAGAAAGGCACACATCGATGCTTGGATTGTCTTTACGAATCAAAATGTTATTCAAACCAAGGCAGCCGTGGATCACCCCTTTTTCATGCACAAAATCTAAAGCATCAGCAATCTGATTAGCTACGGATAAAAGTTCTTCTTCACGCAAGCGCCCTTTTCGTCCCGCCATATATTGGGCCAAATTGGTTGTTTCGCCAAATGAATCGACTACACAGTCGGTGACAAGAAAGTATATGCCTTCACAAAAGGATACATTGTGAATCCGCACTAAATGGGGGTGTTCCAAAGCAGCAAAACGGCTCACCTCTTGTTCAAAGCGCTGCATGAAATTGTGATCTTGGCAGAGATCGAGAGGCAGAACTTTCAAAGCATAGGAGCGTTTAATGAAGCGGTGCTCGGTGAGTAATACGGCGCCGAGAGGACCCTGTCCAATCTGTTTGAGGACCTTGTAATCCCCGATATTTTCTTGTTGCATCATTTACTCCAAAATATTTTTTCCGCAGCTTCTATCGATCGATTATAAGTATAAAGCTGCTTACCCTTCTCGACAACCACTTCTGCAATTTCCCTTCTACCAAGCATCATCGCTTGCTCAAAAATAATAACATGATTCACATGAAGCCAAAAAATGATTCGTAAGTCAATTTCTTTGATTGAATGTTCCACATCTATCTGCTACCCTGCTGCCCATGAATACACGCACCATCATTTACGTCATCCTAATGGCAGTCGTTTTCCTAGGGATGAACTTTTTTTTTAGCTACCAAACTGATCAGAAAAACCGCTTAATTATTCAGCAACAGGATGAGAAGAAAAAAGCAGAAATGCTGGCTCACAGGGAAGAATACGCAGCACGCACAGCCAAAATCGCTGATTTACCTCTCGTTTCTTTTGAAAACGTAAGCGGGATCCGAGATGGCGAGAATGTCATCACAATCGCCTGGACTGAGAAACTACCAGAAACGATTTCAGTCAACAATACAACTCTCAATTTGAAATCTCGGCAGTCTGTCCTCCGTGGCCCAGCAGTCTATGGCCCAGAAGATTTCAGAACTCTCCAGATCGCCTCTCTTCCAGAAAAAGGACATTTCGACCTACAACTGGTCACTTTAGGCAAACAGCCTGAAGTGTTTTTGGGCGAACTGAACGATGATGTCTTTGACCTCTTGAGCGGTTTTCCACAAAGCAACGCAATCGCTCTCTATAAGGATGGTAGCAATTACATCCCCGCTGGCTTCTATGAAGCGCGCGGCAAGTCTTACATCTCTCTGCAACACATCCCTGTCTTAGCAGGCTTTGTTCAAGAACAAAAAAATGTAGTGACACCTCAGCACTCCGACCAACAATATTTTGTTTTAGAGAATGATTATCAGCAATTGGTATTCACAAATGTCGGTGGTGCGATTGCAGAAATCAATCTTCCTTTTCGCGCTACAAAGAATTCTTATAGTGTTATCAACGAAGTAGATGCGGATCGTGATATCGCCAAAGATTCACCGGCAAATGATTTCTTCCCTGCCAATGCCTATACAACTGCTGGAGGAGAAAACCATCTAGAGGGGAAAGTGGGTGGTTACTATCCTTTAATACGCCGATCAATTGAGGGTGCAGTTCCTTTAGATCCTCAGTTCTATGCATTCAATATTGTCTCTGATTATCCCGAAATGGCTGAGCTCAACTATACCTTGAAGGAGTTTACTAAAGATAAGATCGTTTTTGAAGCGACACAATCGAATCGCAGAATCACCAAAACTTACACGATCGCGCCAGGTCACGAGGGCGCTCCCTACGTGCTCAACTTGAACTTGAAAGTGGTGGGAGATGCCCGAGGCCTTTGGCTGACATCAGGGATACCAGATATCGAACTGATTTCCAACAGCTCCAATCCAATAGTTCAATACCGACTGATGCGTAAAGGCAAAGGCGAGATGGAGAAGGTTCATCTGCCGAAGCCGAAAGAGAGTGTAGCGATTGGTTCTGTTCATCCTGATTGGATGGTCACTTCGAATGGCTATTTAGGCGTCATCATGGATCCTTTGAATGCTATTGATCCTGGATTTAAGGTGCGGAATATC
>CAZXQV010000099.1:0-5049 GCA_964643195.1 uncultured bacterium
GTTCAAAACTAAAATCTCACCTTTTGGCGAGCGCTGAAAATAGCGTCCATGAATCTTGCCATTTAGATAGTTGGCCTCTTCAATTAATACTCCCTCGGAATCCCATTGCAATTTTTCTCCGTTAAGCTTACCGCAGTCATATGAGATCGTAGCCGCCAGCACTCCATTGTCATGGTAGGATTGCTGAATACCATGCAATTGACCAGCTACATAGTGATATACACGAAAGAGCTTGCCCGCCTCTCCTGGAACTTTTGGAGCAAAGTACTCACGATGCTCTCCAACGGGCATTCCCTTATCGTATAACATGACAGCCTTGATTGACCCATCTGGATGCCAGCTGTGAATTTGTCCATCAAGATTGTCTGCGATAAAAAATGCTTCTGTTTCCTTCTGTCCGTTTGAGTAGTATTTCTGTTCAACACCCTCGCGACGGCCATTTATGAAGTGGGTTTCTTGTGCGAGAACACCATTTGGATACCAGCTTCGGATCACCCCAGATGGCTCTCCTCCAACGTAAAATCCTTCAAAGAGCAATTTTTTCTCTTCATTCCATTCGCGGTAATGACCCTCTTTACGACCAGCGATATGTTTTGCTTCTACCTTGGGACTCCCATCTGCGAACCACTCGCCGTATTCACCATCAAGTTGACCCTTCAGAAAGTTCTTCATAGCACGAGGCTTTCCATCTGGATACCACTCTTCATAGAGACCATCGAATTGGTTGTTTACAAAGCGAGCACGTAACTTTAACTGCCCCTTTGGATAATATTCGAGCTGATCTCCCTCCAGTTTCCCAGCCACATAATGATAGTCATTTTTAAGAATGCCATCTGGGTACCACTCGCGGTAGTTCCCATCATATTCCGTTCCAATTTTTCTATAACTCAAGCGCAACTGTCCCTCTGGATAGTATTCTGCAATAGGTTCAATGAGATTACCTTCACGATCATAACGAGCCCTTCTTTCAAGCTTGCCTTGATCATTAAAAAGCAGATGCTCGCCAACAGGCATACCCTTTACATAAAAGCCGCCACCTAGAGAGCTTCCATCCTGTCTGAAATAACGCTCTTCGCCCTCCTTCTCACCACCTACATAGTTGACCCGGTAGGCCACTTCACCGGTTAAGTAATACTTGACATGCAATCCAAAGGGCTTACCATGCCTAAAATCTTGCATCTCAATTAGATTTTCATGGGGACCATAGAACATAAGAGCTGGATTTTTTCCATCTCCATGGAGGAGACCTTCTTTGTAAAGCCGCACTATTTTCAAATCGCCTTCGCCCTCTTCTTTGGAATACCACTCGAGCGATTTGCCAATAGGAAGACCTTTTGCATAGTGGGTTTCGCTCATTTTGGAGCCGTCTTCGTAGTAAGTGGTCAGTGTCCCTTCAACCTTACCATTGGCATAGTGTGCCTCTTCCTTTTTTTGGCCATTAGCGTAGAAAAGAAGCCACTCTCCTTCTTTTTCGCCTAGTCTATAAGAGGCCCTACTCTCCAATTGACCACTTGGGTAAAAACTTTCGACTAAACCATCGATTTTACCTTGATTGTACATGGCTCGTTTAGCAAGCTCTCCATTGGAATGGAAGCAGCGGCAGCCCCCATGATAGAGCCCTGCCAGAAGGTCCGCCTCACTCTTAATGATGCCTGTTGGATAGAAGTTGACCTCTTTAACAGGCTGCTCTTCTTCGAGAAAGATCACAAGCTTGGGATTACCATTCTCATGGTTTTCTCTGACTGTATGCCGCCAATTGGGTTGCCTTTCTCTAATAGAGAAAGATGCAAAAGCCAGAGTAGGAATAAGAAGAAAAGCAAAAACCGTTTTCACGCGACTGACTCCTAGTAAAAATATAGAAGCCGAGCGTAGCAGATTTGACAGTTTTATGGGTAGTCTGAGGAACACCAATCTGAAGCAAACGCTTCAGCAGAACTAAAGGGTAGACCCGTTATTCCTGGGATGAGTTCAAAATATTTTTGGTCGCCAGCTGCTTTTTCTATATCCAATACTCCGATACCAACCTCTTCCCGCAGCTTTCCCTGACAAAGGCCTCTTAGATGTTCAAATGGCTCTTTGCCAATATTGTGGCGCGCATACTGAATGTCATGTTGAGCCTGCATTCTGGCCTCTAATTCCCTCATCTGATCCATCTCACTATTACGACTGTTACGCAAATCAAGTAGATGCCGCCTATTAGCCTCGGCCTGTATTTCGTAAGTAGTGATTTCAGAGCGGGCTTTATCAAGGTCTTGCTGACACAGACTGATCTCTTTTAGGTGTCCCACACGCTTGATATGCCCTCCTTCAAAAGATTTTTGGTCTGTCCTGAAATCCTTTTCAAGAGTTTCTATTTCTAATTGATATGAGCGCGCGAGAGCTTTCCTATCATCATTGCTGTAAGAAGGGCTCTTAAAAAGATTTGATAGGCTACGCTCCCTCTCTGCATTGCTTGAAACGTGATTCATTAAATAATCGATTAGATCCTTAGCAGCTTCCTCTGCGATAGCAATCGCCTCTAAATAACTCTGATCTTGCGTGATCCAGGGAGAATCGCCCGGATATTTCAGCTTATTTGAATCTTTCATATAGGGAAGGGCTTCAATAGGAGCGCTATCCCAATGCGCTCCTCTCTCCTTCAATGCTAATGCAAGATTTGCATTTGCCCGGCTTAAGGCATCTTGTTTCTTTGCTAAGATTGTCATTTCTTCATTAGTCAATTTTCGAGTCGCCGCTAGATCATTGATGAACGTCATCCCACGGTTTCTTAGGTCAACCCAGGTTCTTTCCTTTATTTTCGGGATATCACTTGTTGAGGGTGCCGAAAGATTTTTTAACTTAGCCTCTAAATCAGCAACTCTTGCATGGGCTCTTTGAAGATCCTTTTTAGTTCGGATCTCTATGCTCTCTTGAAAATCCAATATATCTTTCTCATACTGAGATACCAAATTCCGACTATGATCTAAAGCTTCGTTTAGGGCCTCAGTTCCCCCTGCAAATTGTGCACGCTGATATTGCTGAGAAAATGTCAATCCTTTTGGCATTAATGTTTGCAGGCTATTTGATAGCTCTTGTGCGGATGTGGCAATCGCTTTGGCTTCGTAGCGACGCACTACTTCATCTATAAAGCTCTCTGAAGGAGACCCGACCTCTTCCCTTATACGCAAGAGCGTTGCTTTAGCTTCATCCCATTGAAAAGCGGCCTTTACCAGCTTTCTATGTTGATCGACATTTTTTTCTAAATCTTTCATTCTATTTGTTTTCTGAAGAATTATATCCTCTGAGCGATCCAATATTGGATTCATGGAGGCTTGAGCATCTGCTGATTCAAGGGAAGCTACTTGTGCTCTGAGGGTGGCAAGCTTATCCTCACTTGCCTCAATTTGTTCTTCTAACCGCTTTAGATCGGCTTCTCTGAAAAGAGAGGGATGAGGATGAGTGCCGATTGTGCTGCAACTCCTTTCAAAGGCTGTGACTTGTGTAAGCAGTTCTCGATTCTGTGTTAGATGATCGCGATTTTGAGCAACTGGAGCTTCAAGTCCTAAATCTGCAATATTTACCGCTCCACCCCTATTTAAAACACGCCTTGCAGCATGCTGTGTAAGCCTACCCAATTCAGGCTGAACAGCTTCACTTCGCACGCGTCCTTCTTCAATCGCCTCTCTTTGTTGAGCATTGGGAAAGCAGCAGGGGAAGAAGAGTCTTGCGATGGCACGCAGTATACGCAGTAGTATATTGACTTTTATAGGTTCAGCACGGCCTAGCAAGCTGCTTCTTTCTGGACCCCCTCCGCCCCTTACTTCCATTTCGTCACCAATCAAATAGTTTACCTAATGATAATACAAAAATGTTAATTTTAAAATTTATTTTATAAACAAAAGGATAGCTAGTGGATGGATGCTATGACTTCTAAAGGACGCACGGGTAGCGAGCAGCGAGTTCTGTTTGTGTTGTTACTAACTCTCTTTTATTATATACTCAAAAAAGAATTGATTATTATCAAAAAAGTTGAGATCTTCTAGTTATATGCAATTACATAGACGTGCTGTTTACAATATGGTCCATCTGCCTGACGCGGTGAACGTCGATGAGCTTGAGCCTTGGCAAAAAGAGAATTACCGGACTCTAAAGGATTCTACTCTCTTTATGCGGCTGCAAGATTGTGGAATTACTATCCCTAACCTAAAAATGTTCAGTCAATTAGCTGCTGAATTTGAAAGTCCTGACGAGATGGCTGATGAGCTTGCTCCCCATGATGACCAAATTTATCTACTGCTCTTTGAACTTTGGCGTCGTCATTTACCTGATCAACGCTGTCCCTCGGTTTTTTGCGATGAATTGGACTATCAAATAGGCTGTTTTGAAAAAGATGAGCTTGAACGTCAAGATGAAATCGAAGAGATTGTTGACTATCTAGAACAGATTTTGGATGACCATGTTGATGAAGGAGCTGAACCCCGTGCCGTCTATCAAGCATTCCAACAGCACTGCGCTCATAATCTCGATCAATTCCTCTATAGCTATACAGCAACTCAGATTGATTTAGGTAATACCGAATACGCCTATGATTTGATAGAAGGGTTTTACCGCTATATCGATGAGCCACTCTTTTTTGATTTTCTACTTGCACGAATCGCTATTATCCAAAATCGTGAAGAAGGCACAGCATATCTTACGAAGCTGCTTAAGAAAGTAAAGCGCTTAGACCTCGCTGAAGAAATTCTGATTTACTTGGCTCAGGAGCACAATCACTCTCTTTTCTGTCAACTGGTCGCAAAAACAACTGCTCTTTTAGAAAACGAAGCTTCATTCAAAGAGCTGCTCGATCTTTGTATCTTACATTACGATGAACTCAATTTGAATACCAGCGAACTACAAGCGATGATTGTAAAACGGAGTAGTTTTTCTCCTGAGAGCTTATTAGATCAGAATGATGCTGATGTCAAAGAACTTAAGAAACTGATGAAGAAGGGCGCTGAAGTTATAGCTGAATAACTCACCTTACGCACTTTTTCTCTCACCGAGAGGGATTGATGTGGTCAAGATACA
>CAZXQV010000100.1:0-5016 GCA_964643195.1 uncultured bacterium
ACTCCCTTCTATGACCTCACCATTGACAACGCGGCGAGGCTGCCACAGAGTCCGATTGTCTACCTGACCATGCTTTGGGGGGAAACCCACTTTTTTGCGCCTCTCTTCGGGAATCTCTTGGAATGAGAGGTTGAGAAGAGTAGCAAAGAAGGCGTTTGCCTCGGACTGATCGATCCAACCCTCATGAGTAAAGGAGAAAGTCTCCGCGAGCTCTCCTTTATCCAGATTGACGAGTGAAGAGGTCCAAAGCGTATGGCCTGGAGCTCCGCTCTCAAACCAACCCTTCCAATCCATCGGTGCGCGGCTGATCGGAATCGAAACCTCTTCCATTAATAATCTATTTTTTTCAACAGAGCGAATAAAGAAAAAAGTTGCGCTCTTATTTTGAGCAGTCACAACATAGCTGCCTGGGACCGCATCACTCAATTTTTCTTTGAGGCAAAGTCCAAAGAGCGGGAACGTGAAAAAAAGGAGTAAGAGAGCTCGCCACATGCACCAGATTTTACTTGTATTTTTCTAGAAAAGAAAGTAAATTCTCCCTCTTTCGACAATCTAGAGGTTTTAAATGAAAGACGGCATTCATCCTGAGTACCAAGAAATTCTTTTCGTGGATAGTTCAACAGGTCACAAATTTATAATAGGTTCGACTCTTAAGCCAACTGGTAAAGAGACTTTTGAAGGCAAAGAGTATCCTGTTTGTTACGTTCCTACGAGCTCCGCATCACACCCCTTCTTTACAGGGAGCAATGCTCTCATTGATGCTGAGGGTCGTGTTGACAAATTCAATAAGCGTTATCAGCAAAAAGCAGCTGCTGGTGTTGCTGGTCCTAAAAAAGAAGACCCTCTCAAGAAGAAAGTGAAGTGAAAAAGAAGGTTGATGAGCTTCTCGCTCGTCTGGTAGTGATTGAGGATGAATTGGCTCGTCCCGATGCGTTTAGCGATCCTAAGCACTACCGCGAACTGACTCAGGAGCACTCCTATCTAAGCGACATCAAAAAAGCGGCAACTTCTCTCGCAAAATCAGAGAAGGCCCTTTCTGAAAGTCGGTTGCTTCTAAAAGAAGAGAAAGATGTAGAGATGCGCGCTCTTCTAGAAGAGGAGATTACGAAGCTTGGCGAGTCTATACCCAAGCTGAGTGATGCGCTTGAAAACCTTCTTGTGCCCCCAGATCCTGATGATAACCGCAACGTGATCATGGAGTTGCGTGCGGGCACTGGTGGTGATGAAGCGGCACTTTTTGTTGGCGACTGCATTCGTATGTACAAGCTCTTTGCCGATACACAAGGTTGGAAATGTGAGACTTTGAGCTTTTCAGAGTCCGATCTTGGCGGTTTCAAAGAATATATTATGGCTGTATCTGGTGCTAAGGTAAATCGTCTCTTGCAATATGAAGCGGGCACTCATCGTGTCCAGCGTGTGCCTGAAACTGAAACTCAAGGTCGTGTTCATACTTCGGCAATCACGATTGCTGTCATGCTAGAGCCTAATGAAGAAGAAGATATTAAGCTTGATGAGAAAGACTTAAGAATTGATACCTACAGAGCTTCTGGAGCGGGTGGACAGCACATCAACACAACAGATTCAGCTGTTCGCATCACGCATATCCCTACGGGAGCTGTCGCCTACTGCCAAGACGAGCGCAGCCAGCACAAAAACAAAGATAAGGCAATGCGCCTTTTGAAAGCTAAGATTGCTGATACAATCAGACGAGCTAGACAGGAAAAAGAAGCTCATTTACGCGCCTCTCAGATTGGAACAGGCGATCGTTCGGAGCGGATCCGCACTTACAACTTCTCCCAAAATCGGGTGACCGATCACAGAATCAATCTCACCGTCTACTCCCTTGACAGAGTGATGGAGGGAGATCTCGACCAGATTTTAATGTCGCTTGTCAAATATTTTCACGAAGAGAAATTCAAATGAAAACTCTTCTCGATGTGATTGTGCTCTCCGCAACGTTTTTGGAGAAGCAGGGGATCGAGAGACCAAGACGCTCTGCTGAAGAGGTCATCGCAGACGCACTGGGTAAAAAAAGATTAGATCTCTATCTCCAATTTGAGCGCCCTCTCGATGAGGAAGAGCTTTCAAAATGCCGGCACGCAATCAAAAGAAGAGGTAGTGGTGAGCCTGCTGCCTACATCGCGGGCAAGGTAGATTTTGCGGGAGTGACGCTTGAGGTGAATCGATCAGTCCTAATCCCGAGGCCTGAAACAGAAATTTTGATCGAAAAAATGGGCTATCTTGAAGGCGTTCTTTGGGATGTCTGCACAGGTTCTGGGGCGATCGGCATCGCTTTGAAAAAGCGCTTTCCCCATCTCACTGTAGTCATGTCCGATATTTCAAGAGAAGCGGTTGCAGTGGCCAAAAGAAATGCCAATCTTAATGGAGTTGATGTTGAAATTATAGAGGGCGATCTTCTTGCGCCTTTTGAAGGAGAGTGTGACATCTTGGTTAGCAACCCACCCTATGTCGAGGATATGGCTGGTCTTTCGAGAGAAGTGAGGGACTTTGAGCCGAAATTGGCCCTCGAGGGAGGCTACAGTTTTTATGAAAGGCTGGCCCTTGAAAAAGGGCGAATTCGAAAAAAAATTTGGCTTGAGATCGGTGCGGGGATGGGGAGTCGAGTCAAGGAGATTTTTGGCGGAGGCGTTGTAGAACCCGATTGGTCACAACACGATCGTTTTTATCATTTTTCCCTTGATCCGCGATAAATTTTAGCGTATCCTGATTGGTCATGTTTGGTGTTTTATCAGAAAAATTAAGCGGTATCTTTGTCTCGATGATCGGGAAAAAGAAAATTTCCGAGGAGAACATCTCCGATGCAATCAGAGAGGTGCGTCTCGCTCTACTCGAAGCTGATGTTAATTACACTGTTACTAAAAATTTAATTAAACGTGTAAAAGAGAAGGCATTAGGAGATGAAGTAATCGCCTCTGTCACCAAGATTCTACACGATGAATTGGCAGCTTTGATGGGTGGGGGTGAGGCGAAGTTAGAATTGAAAGGGCGACCCGCAGTGATCATGCTCTGCGGTTTGCAGGGTTCGGGAAAGACAACGCAAGCGGCGAAGCTCGCTCATTTTTTGAAGGGCAAGAAAGTGGCTCTTGCTGCCTGTGACTTGGCAAGGCCAGCAGCTGTGGAGCAGCTCAAGACTTTGGGTAGCTCGATTGGTGTCAGAGTGTATGCGATCGAAGGTGAGAAGAGCGCTGAAAAAGTAGCTCTAGAAGCAGTCAAACTGGCGACACGTGAAAATGTGGATGTTTTGATTCTAGATACTGCGGGACGTTTACATATCGATGAGCCATTGATGGATGAATTGGCTAGAATCAAGAAGAGTGTGAAGCCGTGCGAGGTGCTTTTTGTGGCCAATGCAGCCACTGGCCAAGATGCGGTGAATACGGCTAAGAGTTTTGAAGACCGACTGGGGATTACTGGATCGATTCTGACGATGCTTGATGGGGATACTCGTGGTGGAGCAGCGATTTCGATCCGTGAAGTGACGGGCAAGCCTTTGAAATTTGAAGGTGTTGGTGAGCGCATTGAAGATTTGCAGATTTTCAATGCGGATTCGATGGCTGACCGTATTTTGGGGATGGGCGACACGATCAACTTGGTCAAGAAGGCTAAGGAACACATTTCTGAAGAAGAAGCTGCGGATATGGAAGAGAAGATGCGCAAAGCTTCTTTCACCTATGAAGATTACCTGAAGCAGATTCAGGCTTTGCGCAAGATGGGTTCTTTCAGCAAATTAATGAAAATGGTGCCTGGCGCATCGAAGTTTCCCGACTTTGCCGATAAGGAGAAAGAGTTTTTCAAGATTGAAGCGATTATTTTGTCTATGACACCGCGCGAGCGGCGTGAGCAGGATGAGTTGACAATGTCTAGATTGAAGAGATTGGCCAAGGGAAGCGGCTCTAAGCTATCCGATGTGCACAAATTGAAAAAGAGTTTCAAAGGATCGAAGCAGTTTTTCAAAAGCGGGGCCAACAAGAAGAGATTAGAAAAAATGATGGGAGGAATGTAAATGGGATTGAAAATTCGCTTGCGCAGCCTAGGGCGTCGCAACCACATCGTCTACAGACTTGTGCTAACAGATGCGCGCAATCCGCGTGATGGAAAGTATCTTGAGCTATTGGGTCAGTATGATCCGCATGTGAAAGAAGCTGGTATCAAAGTGAATGCTGAGCGTATTCTCTTTTGGTTGCGTCAGGGTGCTGAGTTAACACCGAAAGGCGAGACCTTAGTTAAGCGTGTAGCGCCAGAGGTTGTGATTGAGATGAGAAAAGAGCGCGATAAAACACGTGCTAAGCGCTGTGCTAAGAAGCGTGAAGCGCGCAAGAATCGTGAAGCTGCAGCGGTTTAACTGTGGAAGTTGAGATCCTTTCGCTATTTCCCGGCTATCTAAATTCTCCTTTGAAGGAGAGTATTTTAGGCCGTGCGATAGAAAGGGGTCTTATTAGAGTTAGCCAGACCAATATTCGCGATTTTGCAGAGGGCCGGCATAAGAAGGTTGATGACCGTCCTTTTGGTGGAGGTCCTGGCATGGTGATGATGCCAGAGCCGGTTGTCAAAGCGATTCGGGCAAAGAGGAGAGAAGGCTCTCGCCTGATCTACCTTTCGCCACAAGGAAAGAGATTAACCGCTGCCCTTTGTGCGGAGCTTGCTCGGGAGGAGCACCTCATCTTGCTTTGCGGTCATTATGAAGGCATTGATGAGCGTGCATTAGATGAGATAGATGACGAGATCAGCATCGGGGACTTTGTCCTGACGAGCGGCTTGCCAGCAGCTCTAGTGGTGATTGATGCTCTTTCTCGATTTATACCGGGAGTAATTGGGCATGAAGAGGCTGCCGCCCAGGACTCCTTTGAGGGGGACCTTTTGGATTGCCCTCACTACACGCGGCCGGCGACTTTTGAAGGCAAGGAGGCGCCTTTAGTGTTACTGAGTGGGAATCACGCAGAAATTGAGGCATGGAGAGATGAGAGAAGAAGGGAAAAGACGAGGCGTGTACTGCCT
>CAZXQV010000101.1:0-5013 GCA_964643195.1 uncultured bacterium
CGCAGCTAGGGATCACATTTTTTGCCCAGTGGTGGGCAAAATTCTGTGCAAAGACAGAATTTGTGCGGTAAGTATCGGAATGGCTGTCGTCTTCAACAATCTTGGCGCCATCAGCTAGATATTGGAAAACGAAACGGGCAAGAGGCTGCAAAGAACCTGTGAGATTGAGAGCACTATATTTAGTTTTGAGTTGTTCGCCCTCTGCATGCACTTTCCAACGCACCACAAAAGTCAGGTCGTCTATAACCTCAAAATCTTCTATATCATTGAAATAAGTGCGCAGTGAAGCAGCTTTCGGTTCAGAAACCGAAGGATTCATCACAGCATCGTAGTAGAATTTGAAATCATGGGCTGTCACGGGATGTTTTTTAAGGAAATGTGAGCTCAATTCAAAGTTACTCGGAAAATGGCTCTTTGACAGAGGAGCCCAGAAGACATTTTCTCGCAAGTGTACCCAATATTCCACGATACTTGGAAAGTCCTTACGCGCACGGGCTTCGATTTTGATCGCAAGGTCTGGAGTCATCGTCTCATATTGGCCAAATTTCAGCTGTGCGACCGTGCTTACACACATTTGTTGCATATTGGATACATCGCGAAAGTTGTTAAAAGGATGCAGATGTTCCGGGTGACCGATCAGTGCTTCTCGCCTCACTCCTTTAGGCTGAAATGTGGGTTTTAGCAAAGCGGGAAGTGTGTGCACGTAGAACGGATCTTCTTCGAGCAAATTAGGGTATTTTGGATCGATATGGCGGCGCGTTCGCAAAGGTATAGGAGCTGCATGAGCTAAATTTGGAGAGCGGTGATTGCCCTCACTTTTCAATTCTTCAACAGCTGCTCGCAATATTTTGAGATCTTTTTCAACAAGAGAAGAGGACCACCACACCATCCCTAGGAGAGCAGCGATAGCAAAGAGAGCTATTCCTTTCAAAAAGCTGAAATTCTTCCTCATGTTTTCACTTTGTGTCCCGCAAGGTTACCAAGGCCATCATACGCTGCATATTTGTACATGTCGTGGAGAGTGGGATAGTTATAAACATTCCCAATGATATCCATCAATGTTTTCTTATTTTCAATCAAACCCATGCCGTGGTGAATCAATTCTGTCGCTAAAAGCCCAACGATATGCACACCACGCAAGATGAGATCTTCTTTCGTGAAAATCAGTTTGAGCAGTCCCTTCTCGGCACCCATAATCTTTCCCCGTGGCATATCCCGATGGTAGGCTATGCCCTTGCAGTAATTCAGATTTTGGTTGAGGGCCTCTTCTTCCGTGATACCGGCAGAGGAAATTTCAGGAACAGTATAAATGCCATAGGGAAGGACATGTGCAATCTCTACAAAATATTATGTTCCAAAGATGTTTGCAACAGCAATCCGACCTTGATCCATCCCTGTACTTGCTAATGCTGGAAAGCCAATCACATCACCAACAGCGTAGATATTCGGAACACAGGTTTGGTAGTTTTGGTTGACTTCAATCGTAGAACGCTTAGTTACTGAAATACCTACGTTTTCTAATTGGAGATCCTCTGTTGTACCGCAGCGACCCGCCGCAAAAAGGAACATATCGACATGAAGACGTTCTCCACTTGCGAGAATAACCTCAAGCTTTTGTTGAACATCTTTGGGCACCCGAATCTCTTTCAAATCTTTATCGAGCAGTAAATCGATCTGATCGCTCTCCATCGAACTTTTGAATTCCTCAACGATTTCTTGGTCGATAAAAGGCAAGATTTCTTTCCCGCGATTGATCAAGAAGACTTTGCTGCCCATGGTTGAGAAAATAGTGGCATATTCACAACCAATGACACCAGCTCCCAATACCGCTAGGGATTGAGGAAGCTCTTTCATATTCAGAATGGTATCGGAATCGTGAACGCGTTCGTTATCAAACGGAATGTGTGGAGGATGGAAAGGATAAGAACCCGTTGCTATGATGATATAGTCTGCTTCAAGATCGACTTCTATAGGACCCGTTATGTGGATTTTATTTTTGTCGATGAATGACGCAGTACCATGATAGATATCGACCTCATGTTGAACAAGGTTTTTATGGACTACATCACTCTCTGTTTTGATGATATAGTCTTTGCGGTACATGAAATTTTCTAGAGTAGCCTTCCCTTTGATCTGACGATCCACACCAAAGAGCCCTTTATCAGAGCGCCCCGATAGATAGAGTGCTGTTTCTTTCAGTGTTTTAGAAGGCAGCGTGCCGGTTGCGACACCGGCACCACCATACAACACACTTTTCTCAATCACAGCTACTTTGTGACCGAAATAGGCAGCTTTCACGACTGCCTTTTCACCTGCGGGACCAGTTCCAATGACGATTAGGTCGTAGTGTTCCATAATACCCTTTTTTCAAAGTGTCCATAGATTGCCAGTCGATATCAAGTGTTTTTTTAGTAGCCACACTCACAATAAATTTGGAGAGAGTCGCGGAAAAAGAGGTACCGCTCTTTTGCTCCGAAGGGTTGAATGCACTGTAATGTGTAAGCATTAAAAGGCGTTACAACCGTAAAAGAATAAATAGTCACGTTGCGATAATTGTCTTGTGCAACATATTCCAAAACCCAATTGCCACAGGTATTCTGATAAGTTGTGTGTTGATAGAGCGAAAAAGGATACTGCGAAACCGTGTTCAGCATCTCTTGGAACATCGCGGCAACATGAATATTACCAACAGGTGGAAAGTAACCCGTAAAGGTATAGCAGGTAAGATTGTCCCATGCTGTTGCAGTTGTCATAGTGGCATTTTGTATCAGCATCGGTCTCATGGGAAAGGAGAGAGAGACTTTTTCCATGCCGAAGTTTTGTTTGTGTTGGACCCACCAACCAGAACCGCATTTGATTACATCAGCGTGAAGTGTGAAGGCAGTAAGTAGTAGTAAAAATGTGATTGATCGCTTCATTGAGAACTCCTTTCGGAGCAGATTAAAGAAACGGTTAATAGATGACAAGAAAATATAGAGCCCTAGCTTGGCTGATTTTAAATCGGTCAAGCAGGGACCTTTTGATTAATCCTAACCTTCACCTTCTTCGTGCATGAAAGAGCTGTGATTACTTTTTGTGCAGCGGTTATTTGCATAACCTAGGATTGCTGCGAGGAATAATGTACCACCAACAGATGAGAGTAGAATAGGTAAAACAATCGGTGTAGTGCCCATAGTTTTTGCAGCTTTCAACATCAGATTGCGCAAAGAGCCAAGCTGGCCGGTGCTTACACTCACAACAAAAAGAATGCCTAAGGTAAAAATCGCCGCTCCTGCAAGAGCTGTTATTGACCATGTTGTATTAGAAGAGCAGCAACGGGATTGGCTATTCGGGTCGCGATGTCTAACACAGGCTGAACAACACATAATAATCTCCGATTTGAAAGTAAATTGTATCGAAAGAGAAGATTAATAGACAGCAAATTTCTCGCTTAGAGCGTTATAGCGATTTTTTGAACGCAGTTTCCGTAATCCTTTATTGAAATGAGTCATTAATTTTTCATTTTCGCCTTTGATAGTGATCAAGCGGAGGCCTTTCTGATTGAGAGGAGGGGTGGCTATTTTCAAAATGCCGGAATAGAGTCGAGGAACAATGGTTTGGGCCTCTAGATTGGGGATAAGAACACCATCAATTTTACCTCGCGCCACATCATCGAGTGCTGAGGTTAAATTCGAGTAGAGTTGAATCATGATTGTAGAATTTTTTTGAAGAATGAGCACAGAGTCATCATATTGGCTTGTGCCCACTAGTTTCCCATTCATATCGGTTAGAGAATGGACCTCGCTTTTTTGGGGCACTACCAAAACAGGCCCTAGGAAGAGGAAGGGATCAGAAAATGAAAATTTGTCATTATTTACAATGTTTGGTGGTAACGAAGAGAGAACTCCCGCGTATCTTTCTTCAGAGAGGCCTTGAAAAAGTTGATCCCAGCTCACATTCATGATGGTGACGGGCACATTTTCTTCTTTTCCAATTTCTTGGAGAAGGGCTGTAGAGAAGGCGGTGATATTTGCGGTCTTCTGCCCAAGATTAAGAGGGAACCAAGTCTGATCTCGTCCGACTGAGTAGGGGCCCTCTTTTGAGGGGCTGCATCCAACAAGAAGGAGCAATAAGATCAACAATCGCATGTTATCACCCTAGAAGAAGCTACTTTTTTGTGAAAGATATTCTTTATAACTTCTCTTCCAAAAACGCAATTGATTTTCACAAGCATACTTGCAGTCTCCTGAAGTGACGTTGAAGCGCTCTTCCAGTTTTTTGATGCGTGTTTCGTAAAGCTTTTTTTGGTAGCGTCTACGGCCTCTTTTTTGCGAAATAATGACGAAAGCGATACTTAAGAGGGTGATGCAAAAAACTACCATTGTGCCCAATCTTTAAACCAAAATGTAATTGCGCTCCATTCTTCAATTTGAGCACAAGGCTCTTCTATTGAGCAACCCTTTTTAAACAATGGGAGTCATTTATAGTTTAAATTGCGTTCTAGACTGGGCGAAAGCTGCGCGATTGACCGATTCTAGCAAGATTATTGACCTTGGAGCCAGGGTCTTTTGATTAAAAAGACTTGATAGTGATTGCGCCTTATTGAATGGTATCTTCCAAAACAAGGAGCTACCTATGGCGCGCAAAAGAACAGATGAATTTTATACAGAAATCGATCAAATAACAGACAGAGAGGCATTTTTAGAATCGGTAGAACAGGGTTTTTCGGAGGTCAAGGATCCACGAGCACGAGATAATCAAACTTATCCTGTGATCCATTTGCTGGTTATGATGTTATGTGCCATTCTTGCTGGCGCTAATACTATTCTAGATATTTATAACTACGCCCATCTCAAGTTACACATGTTCCGAAGGCTTCTTTCAGTGGAAGAAGCTCCCAGTTATGATGTATTTTGGTGGCTAGTGACGCGGCTTCAGCCAGGGCAACTTGAAAAGAGTTTGATTCGATGGGTTCAGGGAATGCCTGAAGAAGATAGGCAAAAATTGATAGCAATTGATGGAAAACGTCTTCGA
>CAZXQV010000102.1:0-5013 GCA_964643195.1 uncultured bacterium
TTCGAGCATAAAAAGTTGATTATTTGATACTTGCAACGCAAGTGTCAAAGTCAGGTGGCAAGTAAAATCTTTTGCAAGTGATTGGGCTTTTCTCTAGAAAACCTCGGTATGGTCTCATTACAAATTCCACAAAAGGAACGCACGCTCTCGACTTTGTACAAAGCCGAGAAACCTATTTCTAATAAATCCATGGAAGCATCTTATAAGGCACTTCTTTGCAGTATAAGCCCCAGTCTTCTTTGTAACGGCGATGGCAGCGTAAATCGTTGCGATTTGCCCGATCCACTAAAAGGATAGTCAAGAACAGAAAATAGAACCAAGGTAGCGGTAAAAAAAAGGCGGCTGGAAGTGTCCAGAAAAACGCCCCTAGAAGTTCCAAAACATAACGGAAGTTTCTCGAAATCCCCCAAAGACCCGTCGTGATCAAAGGATATTTATTCCCACGATCTCCCCCCTCTTTGGATATCGCTTCAATATACCCTACACTTAAGAGTTTTTTAGTTTTTTGATACTCTTCTCTATAAATCATCCTTTGGTAATCGCACCAGAAATTGGCTAAAATTGCTGCTGCTCCTACAGCAAAAATAAGGAAGGCAGTGATGTAATTGAGTGTTTCTGGGAGGTTTGCAATATAGAGCGCAGGTGAGGTGTACACAACGGGCACCCAAACCAAGCAGCCCCAACATATATAATAACCAGCACGATCGTGCATAATATCGATGGACCGCATATACCCTTTTTCCCAAATAAAAAATTTAGCAACATAAAGGAGCTGTAGTGCGACGCTTACGATCAGCCCTAGTTGGACGCCAGAGGTCTGATTTTGGTAATAAATAAACGATAAAATGATCAAAGGCCAACTCATCATTCCAAACCGGCAATTGGTCCACTGTTTCAAATCAATTCCGAAGATTCGGGGATAGAGTTCCGTGCCCCAATAAAAATCAAATATCAGATTTTTTGAAACGCCGTGGTCTGATGAAGAGGGAAAATAACGACCCTTTAAGTATAAAAAAGCGCAAAAAGCTAGGCTAAAAAGGTTCAGTGCTCCAATAAACTCCCCCATACGGGTATAAAACAGGGCGGGATTGAATGATGGTATATAAATTGAAGCAGCTAAGAAAAGGGCTAGTGTGATCAAAAAACAGGCAAAACCGTTTTCTTTGTACACGGGTCTATTTCCCATAGCGGTCGTCGGACCAAAATAGGTTTTTCCTGGGACAATTTTCATCAGTAGAATCTCAATCGCGGAAAAGACCCCGATCACACTCCAGGAAAATTTTGAACCAAAGAAGACAGGTGAAAGAATCAAATAGAATCCGTTGAATAAACCTTTTGTAGCAAAAAAGTGAATGAGACTAGTGATCGCACCATCTAAGGTTGTCGCGGTAAACCAAAATAAAAATGCGAATAATGGTGTAGATATCATCAAAAAAAGGGGGGCTATTGTGTAGCGCAGAAAATGTTTCATTAAAGTGAAATCCTTACCTCAATAGAGGCGTTTTTTTTGTGTCACTATTCTTGGCTTGTTTGACAAACGATGATAAAAATTTTAGCGCTGGTAAGCTCTGAAGGAATCCCATTTTGGTCGATTGCTCGAGCTCGATCAACCGATGGCCCTGCTCGGGATGAAATGTCGCTTGAATCCCCTCGTCTTCTAAAACAATCATGAGCTCAAATCTACAAGCTCATCCATCTTTTTTGCTAGAATAAAATCATTATTCTCTAGAGAGCCGATAGTCAGGCTGTTCATAGTGCCCAAAATAGTCTTGAAGATTAATCAGGTCTTGATTTAGGATCACCTATCAATCACAAGTTATTTAGGTGACGAATGGCAACAGCTGCTCATTTCTTGCAAGCCCCAGCTACCGAGATGCATTTTACTACGCAACAAAGCTGGGAAGAAAATTTACTTCGAACTTATCCAGAACTCTTACACCTTGCTGATGATCGGGCGGTAAATACCCAAGAAGGGTTTGCCTCCCATGAACCGAGTCCTTCAACGCGTCTTTTTGGTCAAAAGTATATTGAGTTCGATCGCACATTGCTCACTATCCGCTGTCTCGATATGATTTTAGCTGGAAAGTATGAGGAATTCATAGCTGGGCAGGACCCTAATGATCAATTAACTCGCGAATCATTTTTTGAACTGAAGAGTCGAGCAGAAAGACTTTTAGTCGATCTTCAGATCTCTAAGGAAGTGATGATTGCAGCGCTTGTATTGGGTGATATGGGTAAGTGCCCAGGGATTAGACGAGAATGTCCCGAAATAACAGAGCCCGATCATGATGATTTTGAAAGAGAGTGGTTGAAAATTTTGTGGGATAATCCGGAGCGTTGTGAAACCTATCAAGGACTCCAACTTCGTGAGCGACAGCTGATTGGCAATGCTGCTGGCTTGGCACACTTTGGTCACATCTTCCACCAAGAGGGTGGACCTGAAATGTTTGCACATTTGGCATCACAAAAACGGAATTTGGATGTTCGTGTGCTAGACTTTGCGCTCTTCATACAATGCTGCGATGTTGCTGGAGCTGCTGGACATGTAAAACCATTCAGTTCATTAGCTTTTACCCAAAAAGTTTATGATGGATATATGGCCGTAGCAAATGCTTGTCATGCTGCTCTAAAGAAGGATGCAACAGCAGAGTCAATCTACCAAGCAGCCCTGAGAACTAGAGGGGCACTTTGCGGATTTAAAGAGGATGAAGTACTCGCTATTCGATTGGCCGCAATGATGCGTCTGACAACTGTTGAGGAAGGAGCTTGGCTAAAAGAGGCTCTTAACGAAATGCCAGAACAATATACAAGGCCTCTCCCCTGCCCTCCCCTCACGGCTACATACATGCCAGCTGTATTGGTGAACAAAATGGGCGAGACTCAAGGCGGTCCTCGCGATAAAATTAGAAAAGCAGTCGAATGGGGTTTGCCACTTTTGCAAGAGGCTCTTGCTTTGAAATGCCCTGAGGGTGTACGTCACTGCTTCAATCAGCTTGCTGCACAGGCAAAAGCACATGCAGAAGGAGCCGTTGCGATCGACTCTGAAGGAAATGTCAGCTTAAAAAGGGGGGAGTGATTATGGCAGCAGTAGGATTTCATGGAGGTTTAGCGCTTCATAACCCAGCACCAGCCCAACATGTTGTCCCTGAGGATTTTGTTCGTGAGATGCTAGGAAAGTATATGGAGATTCCGTTTCTTGCCGATCCTACAATCCGACCGCCAGATGGTGCTCAAAGATTCGACGGCGTATCTTCATCTATGTATGCTTTTAATAATAATGAATATTATCAATTTGATGTATTAGTCTACGCTCTATACAAGCTACAATTGATATTCAATGGTGATTACGACGGTTTTATTGCAGGGCAAAAACATAATGTGTTATCGCGAGCATCTTTTGTTTCACTGAAGGAAGAGGGAGATCGGATCTTGGCAGCTTTGGGTATTTCGCAGAAAGCACTATCAGTCGCTTTGCTTTTGAAAAACCTCTGCCACGCCCCCCCATTTAAAGTAGTGTTTAATCCTCCTCCGGAATTCAATATTAATGATCAATTTGCTTTCTGGAAATTCTTAATGAGACATTTAAGCAATCATTCACAAGACGTTGTGAGCTATGGTCGTCTCCTTCAGGAGAAAGAACGCTTGGTTGTCAGCACAGCTGGTGCTCTTGCCCAATTCGATCAAATTTTTGAAGGCAGACAGGAACCTGAAATTTTTGAGCCTCTAGCATCCATGGCGGAATTAGACCACAACATTCTTGCTTTTGCGCTTTTTGTAGAATCCTGCGATGCCGCGGGCAGATCACCCTTTAACCAGGAAGTTTTCGATAGATATCAGGAAGTCAAACGACTCTGTGAGGCAGCAAGAAGGCAGCAATAAGAGAATAGCCGTGGTCAGAAATCTTACGCGCTTTATAGCCAATTCAGTTGAAAACTGGAGATTTAGACTGGGCTAAAGTCTCGAGATTGATCCATATATAAATGAATTAAAAATAGTCTCTTTTTCCAAGAAGCAGTTCGTGAAAGGCATCATGTCCATCTATCGGTTCCAAATGGCTCACCACATCCACCTTTGCCAGCTTATCCAGTGCTTGCTTCTCAATCTCGGTTGCAATTTCATGCGCATCCACAAGACTAAACTCTTTAGGAAAAAGTAAATGCACATCCAAATGAATCCGATTTCCTGTCAGTCTATGTCTTAGCCTATGATATTGGATTTTATGGGCCGCACACTCTTCATCAAAAAGAGCTACGATCTTTTTGTGAATCTCAGGATCTGCTCTATCCATCAAACCGTGCACAGCACTCTTGAGCAAACGCATACCAGTCCAAAGAATGTGGAGAGCTACTAAGGCTGCAAATAGAGGGTCAAAAAATGTAAGCTTTGTAAATTTCACTAAAAGCAATCCAGCAAGTACACCCCCACTTGAGATGCAGTCTGCAAGAAGATGCTTGCCATTAGCCTCAAGAATCAGATTCGCAAATGCTTTGCCCCGTGCGCGCAGGTAAAAGCCTAAGAAACCATTAACGATAAAAGTCAAAAAGAAGAGTCGAATCCCCTCCTCCAAATGAGTTGGAGAGCTCTTCGTAGTAAGAACGTGATAGAAAATAGAGAGGGCAGCACCTAAGATCATTGCCCCTTCAAAACCTGCAGAAAAGAAAGCAATTCTATCATGACCATAATGATGCTCTTTGTCAGCTGGCTTTTTGGCGAGACAGACGCTGAAGGCCGCAAACCCAACAACAAAAAGATGGACAACAGATTCATAGAAGTCTGCAAGCACGGCAGTGGAGGTTGTGAGCGTAAAAACATAGCCTTTTAAACCTAAAAGTAGGATTCCAATGAGGAAAGAGAGTAGAATATGAAACTCTACAGACTTAATATATAATAATTTGAAACGCATCTTCTTAAAAATTTCTTTGTATTATGAAAAAAATGACAGTCTTAATATAATGCTTACATGAAATTCTATGATGTCTTAGCTGGTCAAAAGACACAAGAAGGAATATTTTT
>CAZXQV010000103.1:0-5007 GCA_964643195.1 uncultured bacterium
CACGATTTTGCGGATGCGCTGTCCTGGCATGACCTTGATGCGGATGCCAGTGTTTGTCTGGGCTTGCCTCGGAACCGCTGTGTTGATCATCTTTGCTTTCCCAATCTTGACAATGTCCCTAGCTCTTCTCACTTTGGATCGGATCATGGGGATGCATTTTTTCACTTCCGATTTTGGTGGCAATCCTATGCTATATGTCAATTTGATTTGGGGGTGGGGCCATCCTGAAGTTTACATCTTGATTCTTCCAGTTTTTGGTGTCTATTCAGAGATCATCCCTACATTTTCGAAGAAGCGACTCTTTGGCTACCATTCTATGGTATGGGCAATTATTGCGATCGCCTTTCTCTCTTTCGTCGTATGGCTCCACCACTTCTTCACGATGGGAGCATCGCCAGGCGTCAACTCCTTTTTCAGCATCATGACGATGGCGATTGCGATTCCAACAGGCGTAAAAATTTTCAATTGGCTTTTCACGCAGTGCCGTGGTCGGCTCACATTTGCCACGCCGATGCTCTGGTTTTTGGCCTTCATTTTGATTTTTACAATCGGCGGTTTGACAGGCGTCCTTCTCTCTATTCCTCCTGTCGATTTCCAAGTACACAATAGCCTATTCTTAATCGCACATTTTCACTCCGTGATCATCGGGGGTGTCCTCTTTGGATTCTTTTCAGCTTTTGCCTATTGGTTCCCTAAAGTGACCGGTTTCATGCTGAATGAGAAATTGGGTAAATGGGCATTTTGGCTCTGGTTCATAGGTTTTATGTTGGCTTTTATGCCGCTTTATGCCCTTGGGCTTATGGGAGCTACACGCCGACTTGACCATTATGGTGCTGAAACGGGATGGCAACCTTTCTTTATCATTGCCGCAATAGGTGGTCTCGTGATTGCAGCAGCAATCGGTTGTCAGGTGCTTCAATTTATAGTGAGTATCAAAGAGCGCAAAGCGAATCGAGACTTGACTGGTGATCCTTGGGATGGAAGAACGTTGGAGTGGTCGATCTCATCACCACCCCCATTTTACAACTTTGCTGTCACTCCAACTGTTGAAGAACGCGATCCTTGGTGGGAGATGAAGCATAAGCCAAAAGAGAAGCCTGTCTATAAAGATATTCATTTGCCCAAAAATACCTCGATGGGCTTTTGGATTGGAGTAGCGGGATTTTTCTTTGCTTTCTCTCTGATCTGGTCGCTCTATTGGCTTTTGCCTCTCTCGATCATTGCCATTGTCACACTCGCGATCATCCGCCTGTCAGATGAAGAAGTAGAATATACGCTAAAAGCCGAAGAGATAGAGAAACTGGAAGCACAGCATGCAACACATAGTTAAAGATCACGAGCTCTATAGAAAGACTGTCTTTGGATTCTGGGTCTACCTCATGACCGATAGTATTCTTTTTTCGGTGCTATTCGTTTGTTATATCCTCCTTCATACAAGCAATTTTGGGGGGCCTACGACTCAAGAGCTCTACTCTTTACGTCTTGTCTTTGCAGAAACAATGGTGCTTCTGACAAGTAGCTTCACCATCGGGATTGCTAGATTGTACGCCCATAAGCAGGTGATTGGAAAGACGCTCATTTGGCTAGGCATCACCTTCTTGCTTGGTCTCTCTTTCGTGATCATGGAAGGAACGGAGTTTACACAGCTTGTATTAGAGGGGAATAGCTGGAAGCGTAGCGCCTTTCTTTCCTCTTACTTCACCTTGGTCGGAACTCACGGTATTCACGTTTCATTTGGTTTGATTTGGATCATATTTACTTTTGTGCTGTTAGCCAGACGTGGGATGAATGAGCACAATTTTCGGAGATTGACCACTCTTGGTATTTTCTGGCACTTTCTAGATCTCGTTTGGATCTTCCTCTTTTCTATCGTTTACCTGATGGGGGCAAAATGAGCGATAACATACCAAATGCTAACGAAAATGAAGAAGAGTGGGAAGGGGATCTAAAAAGTTATATCATAGGTTTTGTTCTATCACTGCTTTTCACAGGCACAGCTTTTCTAAGTGTTATTAAGAATTGGGTAGAGGGATCTGGGCTGATTCTAACCTTGGCTCTTCTCCAGTTCATTACTCAGCTGATCTACTTTTTACACCTTGGAAAAACGCCGAAAGCTTCTTGGAGTATGGTGGTCTTTTGGTTCATGTTGCTGGTAGTCATCATTGTTGTATTAGGCTCTCTTTGGATTATGTTGAACTTGAATGAGAGGGGGATGTCATGGATGAAGTGAAGAGTTCGATTAAGACTTATGCGCTACTCACAAAACCTGGCATCATTATGGGCAATTTGATCGCGATTGCTGGGGGGTTTGCTCTTGGCATGGGTGAGAAGATGGCTTATGGATTGCTGTTGTTAACGATGCTAGGTCTTGGCTTGATGATCGCCTCATCCTGTGTTTTAAATAATTTTATCGATCGGCGTATCGATGCTTTGATGGAGCGGACCCGAAAAAGAGCGATGGTTTTGGGGCTCATTTCGGCCAGAAAAGCGCTCTTTTTTGCAGCAGTTCTTGGCATTGCTGGTTTGATACTTCTTATTAAGTTTACAAATCATTTGACTGTCGCAGTGGCTCTTTTTGGTTACATCACCTACGTAGTAATCTATGGATTCTACAAAAGACGCACTCACTATGGCACACTTGTGGGAAGTCTGGCTGGAGCTGTTCCTCCTGTAGTGGGTTATTGTGCTGCTACAAATTGTTTAGATTTAGGAGCTTTGCTACTATTTGCTCTTTTGATTGTTTGGCAGATGCCGCATTTTTTCGCAATCGCGCTCTATCGGCTTGATGACTATGCAAGGGCTTCATTGCCAGTGCATCCTTTGAAGAAAGGGGTTTTGCAGACTAAAATTCAGATGTTGCTTTATGTAGCGGCATTTGGTGGAATCGCTCTTCTGTTGATTCCCTATGCGGGTTGGAAGTTTGCGCTTGTGCTGTCTATTCTTTGTTTGTATTGGCTAGGGACGGCGGTGAGGGGTTTTCGCAAGAAGGAGTATGCGGTTTGGGCGCGTCAGATGTTCTTTGCGTCGCTTTGGGCAATTTGCGGACTTTTTCTCTCTTTGGTCGTCTTAAGAGGTTAAATATTTTTTAAAAAATAGTTCACTTTTTTTATTGATAAATTTTTAGTTGAGGATTATGTTCAATTGAAAAAAATTTCGATTTATGGCTACAGCACAGATTTCAGGATGGAAACTTGATACAATTAATGACGACTGTTTGCTTGGGATTGTTGAAATGCTGTCGCCTGAGGATCGTGTGCGGTTAGCCGCGGTCTGCAGGGGGTTACGTGCTTTCATTACTGGGGAAAACCGATTTTTTATCCCTGCACTACCTCCAGAAGCGCATCGTTTACCACAGGGCCTTGCTTATCATTGTTTTGTTTGGCTAAAAAATGGAGAATTATATGAATGTTTTCATTCACGAATAGTCGCAAGCCATGATGCGCCGGTAAGATGTTTGGCTGTTTTAGGAACAAGAATCGTCTCAGGATCGGAAGATAAAACTATTCGGGTTTGGGAAAATGGAAGGCAAGTGCATTGTTTACAAGAACATGAAGAATTAGTCATGTGTTTGCTTACTTCTGGTAATCAAATTATCTCTGGATCTTATGACGGAACTGTTCGAGTCTGGGAAAATGGAGAGGAAGTGAGTTGTCTACGAGGACACCGGGGTGCGGTCAGATTTTTGGCTGCTTGTCCAAATAGAATCACTTCAGGAGGGGACGATGAGACTATTCGATCATGGGAAAATGGATTGGAAGTGAGCTGTCTACCAAGAGAGGTTACTGCTATGACCACTTTTGGTGGTAGCATAATCTATGGATCTTCTGACCACTCTATCTATCGATTGGAAGGTGTGAACGAAGAACCATATTCAACACATGAATCACCGCCCCAGCGTTTAGCTGTTTTAGGAGATCGGATCATTTGTGCATTAGACAGATCTATTGTAGTCTTAGAAAATGGCGTGGTACTGCATTCTTTAGCATTAAGTGGACCGATAACTTGTTTAGGAATTTTAGGAAATACAATATTGTATGGATTGTGCGACAACACGATTCGATTGTCGGATAGTAGGGGGAGAGAAATCTCTTGGCAAGCACATGACGCTTGGGTGACCTCTTTGGTGACGGATTCCGATCAATGCTACTCTGCTTCTTTTGATGGTACTGTTCGAGTATGGGCACTGGATGTTGCGAAATTCGAAGCATTTTATCAAGCACGAAAAGTTGCAGAAATAAATTAAATTTTAATTTATTTCTCAGGTTTATTCTTGGAAAATTACTCCGATTGATATATAATCTGCCCCGACAGCAAGGAGGATCAATGAAAATACGTCAATCGGAAAACTGTGCCAGGGTCATCGGTCTTGGTTGCTTCATCGCCACCGCCACTTTAGTCGCTTTGGCTTGTTTGCACGCTTCAGGTGTCATGCGTGGAATCAATGCTTACAAAATTGCAGTAGCCTGCTCAGTCTCAGCGTTAATTCCGGCAATTGCTGGCACTATTTTGTGTATCAAAAAGGATTAGAATGACTTGCGTCAATAATCGATATTGCCACTTCAATTGGCCTTGTAAAAAGCCAGCGATTGCAGCAGCTGGTATTGCCCTTTTTGTTACAGCTTTCGTTCTTTCTCTTTTAACAACATTTGTCGCTAAAGACATGATCGGTGAAGCAAGGATTGGTATTGCTGGAACTGTTGTGCTTTCTACCATAGCTCTCCTCTCTGCAGCAGCCGGGGGTACTCTCTTCGGTCTCTCAGGACTAAAAAATGCGACATAATTCGCTTGCTTAGACTCTAACAATCGGCTATATTCGGCACATGGATTTTAGAGGCTATAGAACCGCACGAACTTCAAAACACATTCGTGATGTTTTACCTCGTGTCATGAGCAATATTGGCAAAGTTTACAAAGATCGCCCGGATCTCATTTTAGAAGCTTGGCCTGAAGTGATTGGAAGCAGGCTCGCTCCCATGACACGTGCTGCATCGTTTTCAGATGGCATTC
>CAZXQV010000104.1:0-5007 GCA_964643195.1 uncultured bacterium
CTTTTAGAGGCAGAGCTGGGCCCTGGTCTTTTGGAATCGATCTTTGATGGTCTGCAAAACCGATTAGAAACACTAGCTCAAATGTCAGGTTATTACCTACCGAGGGGCATTTATGTGCCCCCTCTCGACAGAAAAAAAGAGTGGGACTATACGCCTGTTGCTAAAGTGGGTGACCTTCTCGAAAGGGGCGATACTTTGGGAACAACCCCTGAAAGCCATTTTGTCCATCGCGTCATGCTGCCTTTCTCAATCTTTGGTAAGGTGAGGATCACTTGGACCATATCACCTGGCACATACAACATTGACACTGTCATCGCAAGGGGTGCTAATGCAAAGGGAGAGGAATTCTCCTTCACAATGGCACAGAAATGGCCGATCAAGATGTCGCTTTCTGAAGGGGAGAAGGTAAAGCCTTTCAAAATGATGGATACTGGGCTTAGAGTATTAGACACTCAAGTTCCCATTTTGAAGGGCGGAACTTTCTGTACGCCGGGTCCTTTTGGGGCTGGTAAGACGGTGATTCAACACCACCTCTCTAAATATTCATCGGTCGATATCGTAATAGTTACGGCTTGTGGGGAGAGAGCAGGAGAGGTGGTTGAGGTTCTGCGCGAGTTTCCAGAGCTCATAGATCCTCACACGCAAGAATCTTTGATTAAAAGAACAGTCATTATTTGCAACACCTCGTCGATGCCAGTTGCAGCACGAGAGTCCTCTATCTATATGGGAATGACCATCGCTGAATACTATAGGCAAATGGGATTGGACGTGTTGCTTCTGGCCGATTCCACCTCGAGATGGGCTCAGGCGTTGCGGGAGATGTCAGGTCGATTAGAAGAGATCCCAGGTGAAGAAGCTTTCCCAGCCTATCTCGCATCGAGAATTGCTTCTTTCTATGAGAGGGGAGGGGTCATCGCATTGAAGGATGGGGAGCATGGCTCTGTCACGATCTGTGGAGCGGTCTCTCCTGCAGGAGGCAATTTTGAAGAGCCTGTGACACAAGCTACACTCTCTGTTGTAGGGGCATTTTGTGGCCTTTCAAGAGCCCGTTCCGATGCGAGGCGCTATCCTGCGATCGATCCGCTGATCTCTTGGTCTAAGTATGGAGCTGATGTAGGCAAAGAATTGGAAAAAGAGGTACCAGGTTGGCATTTCATGGTTCAAAGAGCCAGTCGCTTTCTGAAAGAGGGAGATGAGATTGGCAAACGGATGGAAGTTGTGGGTGAAGAAGGAACTACAATGACAGATATTGTTATCCATCTCAAAGCTGAACTCTATGATTTCTGCTATTTGCAACAGAACGCTTTTGATTCAGTAGACTCCTATTGTCCTATCTCCAGACAGGTACCTCTATTCACACTAATCAATGATATTTTTGAAACGATATTTGAGTTTTCCGATCGCGACTATGCGCGTCAATTCTTTTTGAATTTACAGGGCAAGATCAAGAGTCTGAATTCGCTCGAATTCATGAGTAATGATTACAAAAATGGCCTAAAGGAAATCCAGATGGCTATCGAATCTGCAAGGAAGTTATGAAGAAAATTCACAACAGAATCAATGATATGCGGGGAAATTTGATCACCGTGACTGCTGAAAATGCGAGTTTGGGTGAACTGGCGCAGATTATCAAAAAGGATGACCAAACTACGCTAGCTTCAGTGCTCCGCTTTGAAGGCGATCAAGTGACACTCCAAGTATTTGGAGGAACACGCGGCATTTCTACAGGGGACAAAGTGGTTTTCTTAAATAGAGAGATGGAAGTCGTTTATGGCGATCAGATCTTGGGTCGGCGTTTCAACGGTGCGGGAGTGCCAATCGATGGAGGCCCTCCGGTCGAAGGAGAAAGTGTCGAGATTGGGCAGTCCTCATTCAATCCTGTGAAAAGGGTGATTCCCAAGCAGATGGTGCGTACAAACATCCCGATGATTGATGTATTCAACTGCTTAGTCAAGTCTCAAAAAATCCCGATTTTCTCCGTTGCGGGTGAGCCTTATAACCAAGTATTGATGCGGATTGCCAATCAGACAGATGCTGATGTCGTTGTTATTGGAGGGATGGGCCTCACATTTGCAGATTACCAAGCTTTCATCGACAACGCTGAAAGCTCAGGAAGGAGTGATCGCACTGCGATGTTCATCCATCGAGCGATAGATCCCGCAGTAGAGTGCATACTAGCTCCTGATATGGCGCTGGCTGCAGCTGAAAAATTTGCTGTAGCAGGAAAAGATGTTTTGGTCCTGCTGACAGATATGACTGCCTTTGCTGATGCGATCAAAGAAATTTCTATCACAATGGATCAGGTTCCTTCAAATCGAGGCTATCCAGGGTCGCTCTATTCTGATTTGGCATCGCGCTATGAAAAAGCGGTAGATATTCAGGGAAGTGGCTCAATCACACTCATTAGTGTGACGACAATGCCAGGTAATGATGTGACCCACCCGGTTCCTGATAACACAGGCTATATCACTGAAGGACAATTTTACCTGCATCATGGATCGATCGATCCCTTTGGTTCACTCTCTCGGTTGAAGCAGCAAGTGATTGGCAAAGTCACGAGAGAAGACCACGGTGATATTGCGAATGCTATGATCCGCCTCTATGCGGATTCTAAGAGAGCTAGAGAGAGAGAGTCGATGGGCTTTAAAGTATCGCGTTGGGATGAAAAGTTGCTTCAATATAGCGATCTTTTTGAAAAGCAGATGATGAATCTTGAAGTCAATATCAGTTTGGAAGAGGCGCTTGATTTGGGATGGAAGATTTTAGCTGAATGTTTCCAGCGTCATGAAGTAGGAATCAAGGACAGTGTGATTGCAAAATATTGGCCAGGCTAATGAGTGTCATAAAGTTAACAAAAGATGAGATGCGCAAGCAGCAGCTGAAATTGACTCAGCTGCGCAAGTATTTACCTACATTGCAGCTAAAAAAAGCAATGCTACAGTCAGAGGTGAATGAAGTGCGCATAGAAATTGACAAACTCGAGGGAGTCTTTCACCAAAGACGACTCAATGCGTCTCTTAGTGCTGGCCTGTACAACCAGAAAATAGGAATAGATTTGGAGCAAGCGGCGGCGGTAGATCATATTCAAAAAAGGTATGAAAATATTGCCGGGGTAGATATCCCTATTTTTGAAGATATCATTTTTAAGCCTTTTGAATATTCACTTTTTGCGACACCAGCGTGGCTTGATCTGGCTGTTGAAGAGCTCCGCAATTTGGCTCGCGCAAGAGCTGAGGTCATCATCGCTGAAGAGAAGAGAGAGGCTTTGGAAAAGGAACTTCGAGAGGTTTCGATTCGAGTCAATCTTTTCGAAAAAAATTTGATTCCGAAATCGGAGAAAAATATCAAAAAAATCCGCGTTTTTCTGGGTGACCAGGAGTTGGCGGCGGTGGGTCAGGCTAAGGTTGCCAAGAGCAAAATTGAAATTAGAAAACTAGAGAAAAAATGCGTATTGATGTCACAAAACAGCTGATTTGGGGCCCTAAGAGCCAACGAGATCGCTTTTTTGAGCGAGCTCAGGAGCTTGGAGTCATCGAATTCATTGGTACCGAAGAGAGTGACAGAAATGATGAGATCCAACTCTTCATCGATGCGCTTCATGTTTTGAGGACGATGGCGCCTGTGAAGCAAGCCCATCCGCAGCACTTTTATTCTCCCAACATGCTCGCGCGTCAAATCATTGACTATAAGAATCGTTTAGAAAATCTTTACGAGCAGAAACGTACTGTTCAAAAAGAGATTGCCCGTATCGAACCATTCGGTGACTTCTCTCTCTCCACTCTAAAACAAATTGGAGAAGAAAGTGGGCGTATGATGCAGTTTTTCTTTGCTAAAAGCGGCAAAGTGACCGATGTGCCACCCGACGTGATGTTGATCAATACTGCTCATGAGATTGATTATTTTCTGTCGATTAGTAAAGAAAAAATGACTCCAGCTGGGCTGACAGAAATCATTATCGATCGGTCTCTCAATGATTTAAGAAATGATTTAGCTCGTTGTGAAAGCGAAATAGACCGGTGGGAAGTAGAGCTTGGTGCTCTCTCTCATCAGAAAAGGGTGCTGATAAACGGACTTGGAAGTGCTTTGAATCAACGACATCTTGAAATCGCGAAAGGTAAAACAAAACAAGTTATTGAGGATGGATTATTCGTTGTTGAGTCATGGATTCCAAAAAACAAATTAGAAGTGGCCTATCAACTTGCCGATGAGTGGAATATTGCGATAGAACCGATTGTAATTGAAAAAAAGGATAAGGTTCCAACCTATCTGGAAAATAGGGGATGGGGGCGGTTGGGTGAGGAGTTGGTGAATATCTATGATATTCCATCCAATAGAGATCGAGATCCCTCGCTTTGGGTTTTCATGGCTTTTGGAATCTTTTTCGCCATGATTGTGGCTGATATTGGTTATGGTCTAGTCTTGTTGGCTATTACTTTTTTTCTCTTTATGAAGTTTCGGAAAAAAGCGTCTGCAGGGATGAGACGCGCAATGAAACTGGGGATTTGGCTGGGAATTGGTTGCATCATTTGGGGTATCCTGCTCACCTCCTTTTTTGGTATTGAGGCCAAGCCAGATAGTCCTTTGCGGAAACCTTCACTCATTCATTGGATGGTGAAAAAGAAGGCCGAATATTTCTCAGAACAAAAACCAGAGGCTTACAAAGAGTTGATACAAGAGTATCCTGAGGCTGTAAAAGCTAGTATGCCGATGGATCTACTGATGAGTGTCAACAAATCTCAAGATGGGAGAGATAACTATGTTATTTATTCCAATTTTACAAATAACATCTTGATTGAACTTTCGATTTTTGTGGGTGTGATTCATATTTTGACTTCGTTTGGGCGCTATCTTGATAGGCGTTGGTCTTCGCTGGGTTGGATGATTTTTTTGATAGGAGGCTATGCCTACTTTCCTTCAGTGATCAAAGCGACGAGTCTGATTTATTTTATCTTCAATGTGCCAAGAGAAGAAGCAGCGCAAATAGGTCTTTGGATGATCTATGGAGGG
>CAZXQV010000105.1:0-4945 GCA_964643195.1 uncultured bacterium
CTCATCCCTATAGGTGGCGTTTCTATTATTTTCTCTCAGAATTTTGTAATCTCAATAGCGAAATTGAGTTGATCTTCGGACTTTGGCTGATCCCACTTTTTCTCTGGGCTTCATTATTTACAGACTGGCAGACGATTCAAGCCTATCTCGTAGGGCGCGATTACACTTTTATTCTCTACATCATGGTGATTGTGGTAGTGATCGGCTCTAGGCCGATCATCTCTTTTGCTGAAAAGGTATTAGAGTTTGTGGCTCGTCTCGGAGGTGATACAGCGGGAGCGTGGTGGCTGACTATCATGACGATAGGCCCACTCTTAGGCTCGATTTTGAAGGAGCCGGGTGCCATGGCGCTCTCAGCTATTCTTCTATCAAAAAAATTCTACGTTTACCAACCGAGCCGTTCCTTCCAATATGCGACGTTAGGACTGCTCTTTGCCAATATTTCTGTTGGGGGGCTGCTTACACCACACTCTTCGCGTGCTCTCTTTATTGCTGCGAAGACATGGAAGTGGGATACCCATTTCATGCTGACTCATTTTGGTTGGAAACTCCTGATCGCTATTGTGATTCTCAATTTCATCTACTACTTCATCTTTCGCAAAAATTTTGAGAAGCATTTTCCAAAAAAATTGCCTACTTTAGAAAAAGATGAAGAGAGAAAACCGACGCCTTTATGGATTTCGCTGATCCATCTCTTATTCGTGATTATGATCACAATTTTTGCTCTGGATGCAGCTATTTTTATGGCGCTTTTTTTGCTGTATTTAGGTTTTCACCAAGTGACCCGTTTCTACCAAACGAAAATGCATATCAAACAAGCGACACTCGTCGGTTTCTTTTTTGGAAGTCTTATGATTCATGGTGAGTTGCAGGGCTTTTGGATTACACCCCTTTTGCGCGATTTTGGCGAGACAGTGATGGTAGGAAGTAGCTTCATACTCTCAGCGCTTGTCGATAATGCGATTGTCAACTATCTCGCCATCCAAATTCCTTCATTTACTTCCCAAGAGCAGTATTTGCTCGTGGCAGCTACGATGTCAGCTGGGGGTTTAACAGTAATCGCGAATGTGACAAACCCACTTGGTTTGACGATACTCAGACACTCCTTTCATGAAGAGGTGTCACTTGGAAAGCTATTCTTAGGGGCACTCTTTCCTTCACTCTTTTATTTCACTATTTTCATTTTTCTATAAGGAAATTTTTTAATCGAGAGATTTCTTGATTTCGATTGCATCTATTACGCAACTATTTTACAATTGATTCCAAGGAGCGTGTACTTATGTTTACACTACAATCAGTCAAGCAGTATCACAAATTTTGTGAGTCTAGCTCCTTTCATTATTGGCGTTAAGCTAAATATTTTTTATTTCTAAACTAAATCAAATTTGAGGACTTTGTCATGGATACGATGTTAATCATCAACCCTGACACTCATTGTCGGGGTCAAAAAATTTCTTTCTCTAAAGGGCTTTTTACGCCTTTTCATTTTTATCGTCCCTATTTTTGGCGATAGAAAACCCCATCACTTCAATTTTTTTAATATTTATTTAGGAGTAAGATCATGAGTATGCTCGATATATTCCCGGCTTCTGTACGCCGGCAAATAGAATCTGATTCATTGTCAAAGAATGACCAATTAATTTTAGCTACGCTTGTAAAGGAAGCATTACGTCATGCTGCAAGCGCACTGAAGGCTGGAGACTACAAGCGTTTCGATGCCAATCCTGGGGATGGAGGCTGTCAGACAAGGGCCCTTTTCTTCGCAACAAGGGATGTCGCTCCTGAATTGCTTGAGGCAGCAAAAAAGGTTACGACGATGAACGACACGATCCAAGCGTTTCGTCGGAAGCCAACGGACAACTCTCTATTAAAAGATGAAAGGTTAAACTTGCCTCTATCGCAGAATGGCTGTTTTGCTCTTCTCGCATGCATCGTGACATGCACGAAGGCGACGCTTAGAGAATTGCCAAATGGCATCGTGTTGGATAAAACTGATATCAGTGGTTTACATAAATTGGTGCGCAATGTTGCTCAATTGAGTCTGGATCGTAAATTGCTTGTGTCAGAGATGCAAACTCAATTGGCAAGGATGAGCATCGCCATCGTACAGCAAGAAGCTGTTCAACTTGGTGATCCACATTTGTCAAAAGAGCTAGAAAAAGTTAGGATGGTTCGGTATGACAACTTCCCGGAAAAACCATCGGGCTTTCTTTTCTATCAAATAGAGGCGCTACTTGGTTTGTCGGCGCAAAACAATGTTGTCTTTTGCGTCCGCAATGTGAAACCTGTCTACACTTGCTTTTTCACCGCGAAGGGGCAGAGTATTACGGATTGTGATCCAAACAGTAAAGTCGTCGTGTTTGAAGGAGCGACAACCCAATCACAACAAGATTTGGAAGAGCGGATCAACCTTGCAGGAGGTTTGACAAGGGTGATCTCCCACTTGGCAGCAAAAGAGAAGCAGTTCGGGCCACAATCTTCAAAGGAGTGTGACGATGAGCGTGTGCAGGCTGCTCGCACGCCTTTGGCATTAGGTGACTTTGAACTCGATCATATCTATGTCCAAACACGGGGGAGAGTATGATTGGCCTCATCTCTTTTGTGCAGCTTTGGCAATTCTTTAGTCACTATGGGAACCGTGCGCTCCTCCTCCTTTTTATGGTGGAGGGGCTGCAGATGGCTGACCAGAAGGCTATAGCTCTCTATGCGCTTTATGCAGGCCTCTTTGAACTAGGAGGTTTGGCTGGTGGAATGATTGCAGACCGCTTTTTGGGTCTCCGTCGCGCTCTTTTGCTCGGTGCACTCTTGATAGCTACAGGCCACATTGTTTTTGCCTTCCAAGGAGGATTCTATGCAGGACTTGCCTGGATTGTTGCCGGTAGCGCCCTATTTTCACCGAGCATCACTGCGCTTCTCGCACGTATGAGTCAGGAAGGAGAGAGGGAGAGAAATTTCACCTATTTCTACGTCGTGATGAATGTGGGAGCTTTGCTCTCTACAATTATCTGTCCGCTTCTCGCTCACCATTTTGGATGGCACTTTGGGTTTGGCGCCGCTGCTGTCGGTATGCTAATTGGCCTCTCGACGCTTTTGATGATGCGCATTCAGTGCGAAGAGTCCGCAACAAAGCCTATGATCGGCATTGCTGCAACAGTTGCTCTTTTCGGCTTGGCCTACGGTGCTCTGCACCTCGAAGAGATTGTGCTGCCAATATTGCCCCTTTTGGTGATTGGCATCTTTATTTTCATGGTGAGAAAATATAAAAAAGTGATCGGGCCTCTCATTGCTCTTGTGCTCTTTTTTGCTGTCGAAGAACAGATGGGCTCCTCCCTACTTCTTTTTGCTGAAAGAAATGTCTCTAGCCAGTTGCCGATGCCCATTTTGATGGCGACGAACCCTGTTGTTGTGCTACTTTTTGGGACGGTTGTCGCGAAGATCAAAGGGAGAGCGCGCCTTGTCCTACCTTTTGCTCTTGTAGGTCTCGTTTTTGCCCTTCTGGGAGGCGCGCTCTTCCTGAATTTGGTCGTCACTACTATGGGTATGATTGCGGTTTTTGCAGTGATTAGCTTCTCAGAGCTTTTGATCGGTCCTTATGTTTATAGCTCCGTCGCCGAAGTATCGACTAAAGGAACTGTCATGGGACTCGTACCTCTTGGATTCTCTCTCGCCTCATTGATGGGTGGAGGCATTGCCAAGGGAGTAAACCACCATTTTGGATGGGGCTTTATTGTTCTCGCTCTATTACTCATTTTAACATCAATCATCATGGGAAGAAAAAATGGATATCATAAAAGAAGCAGAAAAAATGGCGCGGCAATTGACGGAAGCGCCATCTAATTTGATGACGCCACAAATCTTTGCGAAAAGGTGCCAAGAGCTGGATCTAGAAGTGGAGGTTTTACCACCTCTTCCTGCTATTGAAGCTGTTGGAAGAGCCGGCCATCCCCCCGCATTGGTCGTTATGCACTACAAAGGCGCTGACGGCCCCCCTCTAGTGCTGATCGGCAAAGGAGTCTGTTTCGATGCAGGAGGCTTAAACCTCAAACGCACTTTTCTCAATCAGATGAATAGAGACAAGGCTGGAGCGGCAGCTGTCTTTGGCGTGATGCAAGCTGTTTCAAAACTTAAGCCCAAACAGCCTATCATCGGCATCGTGGGTCTCGCTGAAAATCTGCCTGGAAAAGAGGCGATTAGACCCGGTGATGTGATCACCATGTTTGATGGTACAACAGTTGAGGTAAAAGATCCCGATTGCGAGGGAAGACTCATCATCGCTGACTGCATCAGCTACGCCCAAAAAAGGTTCAATCCCAAAAGGATCATCGATCTTGCGACCCTCACTCCAGAGGTTTTTGGCGCGCTCGCAGGTGAATATGCTGGCCTCTTTTGTAACAGTCCTCGATTTGAAAAAGAGCTGCTGGCATGTGGTGCCCTTTGGCCTCTTCCTCTTGGTGAAAATTATCGTAAGCAGTTGATTTCCAGCGTTGCAGATATTTCGAATGATGGAGTTGTTGGGTGGGGAGCCCCCTCTGTTGCCGCTGAATTTATCCATCATTTTGTGGCTAAAGGGGTTGAATGGGCTCACATCGATATTGGAGGATTGGCGTGGAATCCATTCTCTCCCGAAAAGGGAGCTACCGGTTTTGGCGTCGATCTTATTTGTAAATTAATCTTTACAAAGGGGGTTAATTTGATGTAAGTTAGTAGTGGAGGTGCTGTTATGACAAAAGTCAAGAAAGAGGCCATTACCCATTTTGAGAGCCAGATCAACCATCTTTGGGGTGAGTTGAATACTGCAAATATCCCGCATAATGTGCGTTTATTATTGGAGCATGAGATGCAGGAAGTGGAGGATGAGTTTAAGCATGTTGCTACTGGCAAAAATTCTTCATCTAAATTGCAGAAGAAGTTAGAGAAAATTGACGTTCAGCTTGCAACAGCGGCA
>CAZXQV010000106.1:0-4872 GCA_964643195.1 uncultured bacterium
CGAACATGAAAAAGATATTGCGAGAGCACAGATCAAAGGCAAGCCTGAAAACATGATCGAGAAGATTTTGACAGGCAAGTTGCAAGCTTACTTCAATCAAGTCTGTTTACTAAACCAAAAATTTGTCAAAAACAACGACGTTACAGTTGCTGAATTAGTCGCAAATCGCGGTAAAGAATTGGGCAAAAACCTAAACATTTCTCAATTCCTTCGCTGGAGCATTGGACAGTAGTGAGAGTTCTTCTCAAGATTTCTGGAGAAGCTTTGAAAGGTGAGGAGAACAGTGGAATAGATGCCACTGCTCTCCAATCTGTTGCTCTAAAAATTGCCCATTTACAAAATAGTGGTGTAGAGGTAGGCGTTGTTTTGGGCGGCGGCAACCTCTTTCGGGGGATTGCAGGCAGTGAGAGTCTGAAGATCGAGAGAAGCGCTGCTGATCATGTCGGCATGCTTGCGACTATGATGAATGGACTACTCTTAAGTCAGGCATTGCAAGCCTGTGGAGCCAAAGCCGCAGTGATGAGCGCAATTGCCTGCCCTCAACTTGTCGACTCTTTTCACTTTGAAAAGGCGCGCGCGCTGTTGAAAGAAGGCTATGTGGTCATTTTTGTCGGTGGAACAGGGCATCCTTACTTTACAACTGATACTGCGGCAGCATTGAGGGCCAGTGAAATCAATGCTGACTTCTTTTGGAAGGCCACCATGCATGTAGATGGGGTCTACGACAAAGATCCTCTTAAAAATAAAAACGCAAATCGGTATTCTAACATTTCTTACGAGGATTTTCTCAAAGAAAAGTTGGGAATTCTTGATTTAACGGCGGTAACGCTCTGTATGACTAACGAAATTCCCATCCGGGTTTTTAATTTCAATCAGGGGTCATGGTTAGATGACTCCCTTGGAACCGTGATAAGGTGAGGCTATGACATCAGTTTTAAATGTGACTATGAAGAACATGGAGGCTGCGATTGAGCACCTAAAGACGGAGCTCAAGGGCATCCGTACGGGGCGTGCCAATCCAGGTCTTGTCGAAAATGTGCGAATTGAAATCTATGGGACGCAGATGCGACTTATGGATCTGGCATCGATTTCTGTGCCAGAAGCGCGACAAATCGTGATTTCTCCCTACGATACGAATAATGCTCATGCGATCGCTAAGGGGATTGATCAAGCCAATCTCAACTTGCGAGCGGCAGTTGATGGACCAGTTGTTCGAGTTAAAGTGCCTGAGATGGACCGCAGTGTGAGAGAGCAGATGGTAAAGGTAGTAGAGGGTCTTTGTGAGAAAACAAAAGTAAGTATCAGGAATGTGCGCAGGGATGGCAATGATACGATCCGCAAGCAGAAGAGTGCGGGGGAGCTTCCTGAAGATGTGATGAAGAGTACAGAGAAAAAAATTCAAGAATCTACTGATAAATATTGTAAAATGGCGGACGATCTGACAGAGTCAAAGAAAAAAGAAATCATGACTGTCTGATGCTTGCTTTAAAATTGGCGCTGCCGTAAAATACTCTATCGCTGTGGCCCCATCGTCTAGTCAGGCCTAGGACACCGGATTTTCATTCCGATAACAGGGGTTCGAATCCCCTTGGGGTCAGTATTCAGGTACACAGCGGGTCTTTAGCTCAGTTGGTTAGAGCACCTCACTTTTAATGAGGGGGTCGATGGTTCAAGTCCATCAAGACCCATCTTGCTAGCTCCTGCGGGAGTTTAACAATAGATGGTCAAAATCCCAAAGGACAGAATGTTCGAAGTTTTTGTTGTGGAAACCATCAAAGCAATCAATGGCAAAAGCGACGAGCTCCGCCAGGCTTTACTTCATATAGTTCCTCTTTCGCGAAAAGAAGCAGCCTGTGTGCAATATGATTTGTTCGAATCCAATGATACTTTTCTAGTCATCATGCGTTTTAAGAGTGCACAAGATTTAGACAATCACGAATCATCTGATCACGTGCAAGACTTTGTGCGAAAATATAATGGGATCTTATACGGAGAAGTGACTTTATCTACATGGCAATCCGTCAATGAGATGCGACCATTGAAATAGTAGCACTGTCAATTTGCGATGCTGATTTAAAGCTCTGCTCTCTTTCTCTGATGATTGTATCATGTATCTTTTCTTGACAGGCTGGATGCTTGAAGAGTAGCATAAAATTTATGCGTGATAGACCCTTAGAATGTAGTGAATGTCGCAAATCGACCAAAATTCTCTATACAGAGATTGTTGATGAGAAAATGACACGAACAGTCATGTGCGCTGATTGCCCTCAGTTGCAAAAACATCTTTATGGCAAAGGCCGAAGCGGCGAATTGAGCACAGCTAGTGGCCCTCAAACTGCGATTGCCTGCGGTAATTGCGGCACCACTCTTGATTCTATTCATATGGGCCATGATCTCGGCTGTATCAACTGCTATGAAGTCTTTGCTGACTTACTGATCGATATCCTATTTAAGGAGCGTAAGATTTCGAAGCATTTGGCAACAACGAGCCGTACGCAACCTTTTCACATTGGCAGAAGTCCTGGAGAGGTCACTGAGATTAGTCCTACTTTACGCCTGATAGCCCTCAACGAGGCATTGGATGAAACTCTCATTCGAGAAGATTATGAGCAAGCTGCGCTTCTCAGAGATCAGATTGAAGCGTTAAAAGAGAAGGGTAGTGATGACAAAAGAGAGTAAAGAAATTTTTAATCTCAAAAGCCCCTGGGTTGAGCATGCGCATAATGTTTGGCTTGCTTCGGTTTTGAGTATCTCACGCAATCTGGCACGCTTCAAATTTCCAAGTAAACTTGACAAAGGTCGTCAGGAACAGACTCTTAAGGTTGTGTACGATAGCCTAAAGAAATGCCAATCTCTTGACAAACCTCTTTTTTATCGCGCTGAAGAGATTGATATTTTGCATAAAGAGTTTTTGCTCGAGCACTTTCTTGCGACTGATGATTTTTACCAAGCGCATGGCTCTGAGGGTTTTATTACAGATCAAAGCAGTAGTTTTTTAGGTGTAGTTAACCATAAAGATCATCTCCAATTGAGAGTGGTTGATACACAGCAAGAGATTGAGAAATCGTGGAATCGACTTGTGAAGGTAGATGGAGCTTTGAGCCACGAGCTTGATTTTGCGTTTAATTCGCAGTTTGGTTTCTTGACAGCAGACCCGCGCTGTTGTGGTACAGGGCTCAAAGTTTCTCTTTATCTGCATATTCCAGCGACGATTCACATGGGAGAGCTTTCTGAACTTCTTGAAAGAGAGAATGAGGAAGAGGTGAAAGCTACAGGATTACAAGGCAATGTGCAAGAGGTGATTGGAGACATTTTAGTCGCACAAAATAGCTGCACGCTTGGGCTTACAGAAGAGTATATTCTGACTTCGATGAGAATGTGGGCGACGCGGGCAGTTGTTACAGAGGTCAATTTGCGCAAAAAATTGGTACAGGGTGCTAACGAAGCCATAAAGAACAAGGTGACTCGGGCTTTAGGTCTTTTAACTCATAGCTACCAGTTGGAATTGATTGAAGCATTGAATGCGTTGAGCCTCGTGAAATTGGGTGTGGAGATTGGATGGATCAGTGCACCGCAGGGGATTAATTTAAATGATGTGCTCTTCGGTTGTCGAAGAGCGCATCTAATTCATCAGATGGGTGAGAAGATTGAGATTCCAGATTTACCCAAAAAGCGCGCCCAGTATTTGCAGGGCATAGCTAAGCGGCTTACACTAGCTATTTAATCCGTGGGGCACAACAAAATTGCAAGAGGGTTAATATTCCTACACTTCCAAGGATCCCCTGTCCCACTTGCTTTTTTTGCCTATCTTTTGCGCGCCATAGGTAGCTCCTTGTTTTGGAAGATACCATTCAATAAGACACAATCACTTTACATTCTTTGTAATTAAAGAACCCTGGTACAAGAGGAGGAGTACTCCTATAATGCCAAGGATCCCCTGTCCCACTTGCTTTGCAGTGAGTATATGTGTACCGCCCAAACCCCCAAGCGTTAGAACAACTCCAAGGACTAAGGCTGTAAGCAATAATTGTTTTTTATTCTTTTCAATAGCCCCCTCGATATGAATGCTCCTAATTAGGGTTAAAATCACAAAGGTTGAGCTAAGACCGACTACAGTCCATCCAAGTGCGGGGTTAGGAAATTTTCGAGCAGCTGCAAGGCACCCAATAATAAAAAGCGCTACTCCGATAATCGTGCCGATAGTATCATAACGCACGTTAGGATCTTGTAGTACTTTCTTACAAATCCCAGAACAAGAAAAATCAATCATACCTGACATATATATACACTCCTTTTTTCTAAAAATAGCCCATTCACTTGAATTGGCTATATCACTTTAAAAACCTATCTCCCAGCCCGCGCACCATCCTTAGAGAGCGCCTCAACTGCACTCTTGCGGAAAACAAGGGCGACGAGAGCTAGAACGTGCGGCACCATCATCAATGCCAACACATAATCAATCCCTGACCAAAGCTTCGTAACATCCACCATCGACCCAAAAAGCACAAGCACAGCCGCTAAGAAATAGAAAAATTTAATTCCACGGTAACCTGTCAAATAGAGAAAACACTGGGAACCATTAAAACTATTACCCAAAATCGTCCCGAAAGCAAAAAGGAGCGTGCTCACTGCCACTATCAAAAGCCCAAAATAAGAGAAATAACTCTGGAATGAAGCCGCGACCATACTAATGCCGAGCGGTAAACTTGTATCGAGCCAGCTTCCCGTTAATAGAGTGACTAGACTCGAAAGCAAGAGAAGCAGCCCAGCCGTATAGGTACTCACCATAGATAAAATCGCTTGATGATCTGGGTTCTTTGTCTCAGACATAGAATGTGTAAAATTCTGCTTCCCAATAACAGCCTAACTACA
>CAZXQV010000107.1:0-4804 GCA_964643195.1 uncultured bacterium
CGACAAACATCAGCGAGGAGTTCTACAGAGTGGAGAAAATTATAGATCATCATCGGCTTAAAAACGTTGAGCTCAAAGTGCCCCATAGAACCTGCCACAGCAATCGCTGTATCATGACCGATCACATGGACACAGACCATGAGCATGGCCTCAGCTTGAGTGGGGTTCACCTTCCCAGGCATGATAGAGGAACCAGGCTCATTGGCTGGAAAGCTCAGTTCAGCAAGACCTGCTCTCGGCCCAGAACAGAGCCAAGAAAGATCCGAAGCAATTTTTATTAATGAGCAAGCCAATGTTTTGACTGCAGCATGGGCAAAAACAAGTGGATCATGCGCAGCTAATGCAGCAAACTTATTGGGTGCTGATACAAACTTTAATCCTGTCAAATCATTGAGATGTTTGATCACGCAATCGACAAACCCTCGAGGAGTATTCAGGCCAGTACCCACCGCCGTCCCACCAATAGCCAATTCTGAGAGATGAGGAAGTGTCTGTTCAATTCTCTCAAGGTTTTGTGCTAACTGCTCGATATAAGCAGAAAACTCCTGTTCCAAAGTCAGTGGTGTCGCATCCATAAGATGAGTCCGCCCAATCTTCACTATACCTTGAAATTCTAAGGCTTTCTTTTCTAAAGCAGTTTTCAATTTTTTAATCATCGGCATTAGCCTGTCAGCAACATCTCGCTTAGCGGCGATCGACATAGCAGTTGGAAAGCTATCGTTAGTCGATTGAGACATATTGACGTGATCATTGGGATGAATCTTCAATCCTGAGAGCTCTTCTGCTCTTTTCGCAATCACCTCATTCACATTCATGTTAGTCTGTGTGCCACTACCGGTCTGCCAAATAGCGAGCGGAAAGTGATCCATCCATTTGCCCGAAGCTACCTCATCGGCAGCTTTGATGATCGCCTCTGCCCGCTCTTTATCTAAAAATTTTAGATCTAGATTGGCGGTGGCGCAAACGCGCTTCAAAAGACCGTATGCGCGAATTAAGGAAGCAGGCATTTTATCATGCCCTATATTGAAATGGATGAGAGAACGAGCTGTTTGAGCACCATAGTAGACCCCTTCTGGGACTTCCATCTCTCCAAAACTATCATAGACTTTTCTTGTTCCCATAGTCTGAAGATATATGTTTGACGAAACTAAAAATCCACTCTATAATGTCTAAAGTGAAAAAAATTTTTTTCTTTCTTCTAGTCTTTTCCCTTCTGCTTCTTTTATGGGAAGCGGTCTGCTGCCGCTTCCGCGACATGCTCTTTGTACGTCCCGCTCCTTCTCTCATCTCAAGGACTTTGTGGGAGCTGCGTGCAAACTTTTGGTTTCATACCTGCATCACGCTAAAAGAGATGCTGCTTGGCTTCTTCTTTGCCCTGACACTTGCCTTTCCTCTTGCATGGACGATGTTGCGCTATGTAACAACGAGGTCACTTCTTCAGCCGCTCTTCGTGATCATCCAATGTGTGCCGATGTTTGCTTTAGCGCCGATTATGATTGTGCTCTTTGGTTGGACAGAGACTGCCATCATCATTCCGACAGCTCTGATGATTTTCTTTCCTCTCACTCTCAATATCTACCAAGGGCTACGCGCGACACCACGCGCATTTTTAGAATACTTTGCCATCAATCGAGCGACAGGTTGGCAGACATTGACAAAGCTTCGACTCCCTTTCGCAAGAGCTCATATCTTTGCGGGTTTCCGCATTTCTGCAGCGATTGCTGGCGTCGGGGCAATTGCAGGTGAATGGGCAGGTGCGCAAGCGGGGTTAGGGGTCTTGATGCTAGAGAGCAGACGCAACCTAGACTTAGAAATCACCTTTGGGGCTCTTTTTTGCCTGACCTTGATGAGCACACTGCTCTATGGCGGGGTGGTCTTGATAGAAAACCTGCCACAGAAATGGCAATTAGAATGGCAAGGCCGTCTACTGAAGCGCAAGCCGGCGATCGCAACTCTTGGGATTCTCATTTTGCTCTTCTCCTGTACGCACGAAAAGAAACAAACGCGCCTTCTTCTCGATTGGCTCCCCAATCCCAACCATGTGGCTCTGTATGCAGGCAAAGAAAAGGGATTCTTTGCAGCAGAAGGCATCGATCTGCAAATACAGAAGATGTTTGAATGTGGTGGAGGGATTGGATACCTCACTTCTCATCAGGCTGATTTAGCGATTAGCCATCTGCCAAGCACTGTGAAGGCTGCTTCTAAAGGAGCTAACATCAAAATTATAGGCCAGATTGTTGACCGTTCTTTGCGCTCTTTGATCTACCTGAAAGATGAGAGAGTGGTGGCTCCTCAAGATCTTTCTGGCAAAATTTTTGGCTACTGCATTGGAGGACCAGACACCTCTTTCCTTGACTATATGCTTTCGATGGCAGCGATTAAACCGATTGAGCAGAAAAATGTTTCAACCGATATGATAGCTCCACTTGGAACGGGGAATGTAGATTTTATCTATGGGGGTTACTGGAATGTGGAACCCCATTTACTCCGTTCTCTTGGTATAGAAACAGACTATTTCACCTTCCGCGATCTCGGACTTCCCGAATACCATGAGTTGATTGTCATTGCCAACGGCGACACTTTTGAAAGTAGCCCTGAATTTGTCGAGCGCTTTGCGCGTGCTTTGCAGCGCAGCCTCGATTTTGCAAGAAGCAATCCTGAAGATGCATTTGCTCTCTACCAAACGTGCAATGGTGACAAATCTAAACGAACTGTGGCTTGGGAGAGAGAATCGTGGGAAAAGACAGCACCTCTGCTCTCTAAAAATCAAGAGATTGACTTTGAAATGGTAGAAAGTTATTACGAGTGGCAGTTAGAGCGCAATATTGTGCACTATGAATTTAACTGCGACAACCTTCAGGTCAAGCGTTGAAAATCTTACTTATCGACCAGGACATCGAGGATTTTTTGTTCTTCAAAGGCCTTTTGCCTCGAGATCACTTGAGTTCCAGATCTTCACTTAAAGAAATTAATTGGAATGGTGGCTTTGACCTTGTCATCCTCAACATCGAATTGATGGATCCACAAGCGGTGCTGCGCCTGGCTGATCTACCCTTGATTGTGATAGGAACCATACCCTACGACCATCCCTCTGTTCTCAATGCTCTAGCTGTTGGAGCTCAAGACTATCTTGTGAAAAAGGAAATCACGGCTCCTCTTTTGGCAAAAAGCCTAAGCTTCAGCCGGCAGAGACATCAGATTCAGCTGAGATTACGCGATCTTTCTTTCACTGACACGCTGACTCAACTCTATAATAGACGCGGCTTTGACCAGCTGCTTGCTCAACAAATCTCCTATGCAGAAAGACATGATCAACCCTTTCTTCTGATCACTTTGGATATCAACCGCTTTAAATCTATCAATGACACATTTGGTCATCCGATTGGGGATCAAGCGCTGATTGATACTGCACAAGTGCTTATATCGAGCTTTCGCAAACATGATTTAGTAGCAAGAATTGGGGGGGATGAATTTGCGGTGATAGCACCTAACACGCGATCAAGTGAGCCTCTGGTGAATCATCTACTAGATGGATTTGCTGCTTTGGAAGGCAGACCCTATATGCTTGGAGTGAGTGTTGGAGAGTGCCTCTTCGATCCTGAAAATCCTTGCGAAGCGTCTGAGTTAGTTGCTTGTGCAGACAGAAAGCTTTACTGCTGCAAGAAAGAGTTTTACAAAACACTTACAGTCGAATGAATATTTTACTGAGAAGAAGAAACGGGCCTGCAGAGTAGATGAGAGAGGCGCACAAGTACGTCGCGCAACACTTCCAAAGGCTTCTGCTCACCGTTCACTCGGGAAATCAGATGAGAGGGATAAAAGCTCAGCAGCTTATCAATCTCCTTGCGATAAGCCTCAATTCTATGATTGATGACTTTCGGATTCACCTCATCAACTTGTCCTTCCGATCTAGCACGAAACTGCAATCTTTGAACAAGCGACTCTATATTATTGCTTTCTAAAACTATAATATGCCTAACTTTAATGTGCTTATCGAGCATTTGAGCTTGTTCTAACGTCCGGGGGATACCATCAAGCAAAAGATGTTGATCCTCAGGATTATAAGTATTGATGGCGATCAATCCTTCGACATAGTGCTTCCAGAGTTCGACTGTAAATTCATCAGGAGCTAAATCTCCTTTCTTAGCATAACTATAGAAAAGTTTGCCTGCAGAGGAGTTGCTTGGAAGAGAGCGGAAAATATCGCCTGAGGATAGATGGTACTGATCCCCTCCACTGGCTAAAAAGCGACCCAAGGTACCCTTGCCGACTCCAGGAGGACCGAAAAGCAAGACGGCTGAATATTTACCTTTATAGGGTTCGATGATCATATCTCTATTATGATTGATTTTTACCTACTTTTCAACTATGATCGCACCATCATGGACAATATTATTTCTATCGCCTTCACGCTCTTCCTCGTAATCGATGCACTTGGAACCCTGCCTGCCTATCTGAGCCAGGTAGAAGGAATCAACACCAAGAAATCGTTGAAAATAGCTATAAGAGAGTTGCTTTTTGCTCTTATTTTGATGTTTGCCTTTTTCTATATAGGCCAGCTCCTCTTGGAGCTTTTGGGATTCTCCAGGTCAACCGTTGAGTTGTCGGGAGGGATTCTTCTCTTTTTGATTGCTATTCGCTTGATCTTTGGTAATGAAGAACATAGCACGAGATGGAAAAAGGGGAGACCCTTCATCGTTCCGATCGCGACTCCCCTATTAGCTGGCCCCTCATTTTTTGCTGTCATTACCATTTTTGCAGAATCTGATATTGCTAATTATATCATCTTTTCAGCGGTCTTAAT
>CAZXQV010000108.1:0-4763 GCA_964643195.1 uncultured bacterium
GGATTGTTTTGGAGTTTGCAGATAGCTTGACAATCTATCCAAGTCGCTTGCAGGGCGCAGTTGTCGACTCTCATGAAGATCACCGGATTGCAATGGCTCTAGCTGTTGCAGGGATGGGAGCTTCTGGAATAACAGAGATTCGAGGGGCTTCTTGCATTGAAAAAAGTTTTCCAAATTTCATCGCATCCTTCCAGGCTATCGGAGCGAGCATCTCATGATTCTTTTTGGTTTTCAGCATTGTGGCAAAAGCACTTTTGGTGCAAAACTAGCAGAGCATCTGCAAATACCCTTTCTTGACACCGATCTGTTGATTGAAGCGAGGGTTGGTGATTACCGCGCTCTTTGGCGGAGAGATCCGCTCGAGTTTCGCAAAGTGGAGAAAGAGGTGATCAAAAGCCTACCTCCCAAAACGATGATTGCTCTTGGCGGTGGCGCCATTTTAGATAGAGAAAATCGCGAATATCTTGAGCTTCTTGCTCCTCTCGCCTATATCAAAATACCTAAAGAGCGATTGAAAGCGCGTTATGAAGACCCTCTCTTTTTTGAGAAGATTTATGCTGAGCGTTTTCCCCTTTACGAAGCGATTCCCACAACCATGATTATCGACCCAGAGGAGTTTGTATGGCAAGCAATGCGATAGGAAGAAATTTTCGTATTACTACTTGGGGTGAATCTCATGGCCCTGCTATCGGCGTTGTGATCGATGGTTGTCCGGCTGGATTGCCTCTTTCTGAAGAAGATATCAATACTGAATTGCGACTGAGAAGACCTGGAAGACCACACACCTCGCCTCGTCAAGAAAAAGATGAGGCAGAGATTCTAAGTGGTCTTTTTGAAGGCAAGACTACAGGCGCTCCGATTTCCATCATCATTTGGAATGAAGATGTCGATTCTTCCGGCTATGATGCTGTTCAAAATCTTTATCGGCCTGGTCATGCACAATACACCTACTTGAAAAAGTATGGCATTTTTGATCACCGTGGGGGGGGTAGAGCCTCTGCACGAGAGACAGCGTGCCGCGTTGCTGCGGGAGCGGTTGCTAAAAAATGGCTTGCTTTGCAAGGAATTGAGGTTGTGGCTTATGTCAAACAAGTAGGAGATATCGTTGCGAAGATCAACAATCCCACACGGGCTCAAGTTTTAGAGAGTGTGATCTTTTGCCCTGACAAGAAGAGTGAAGAGAAGATCTGTGCCTTGTTGAATTCTTTGGAGGGAGATTCTGTCGGTGGTGTGATTGAGATGGTAGCCAAAGTTCCTGTTGGTCTTGGCGATCCTATGTATGAAAAGCTGGAGGCCAATTTAGCGAAAGCGATGCTGACGATTCCAGCAAGCAAAGGAATTGAGTTTGGTGATGGCTTTGATTCAGTGAGACAGAGAGGATCACAACATAACGATCTGTTCTGTCTGCATGAGGGAAAAGTGGCTTTTTCGAGCAATCATGCAGGAGGCGCTTTGGGGGGCATTTCAACCGGCGAGCCACTTATTTTGCGAGTGGCTTTCAAACCTACTTCTAGCATTCAAATGCCCCAGAAAACGGTGACGATAGAAGGAGAAGAGGCTATTTTCCATCCTCCAGGAAAAAGACATGATCCTTGCGTTGCCTTGCGGGCGGCTCCGGTCGTTGAAGCTATGGGGGCTCTTGTGCTCATTGATGCATTATATAGCCGATTCAGCTATAACACTGCAATCGAGTAGAGGGGAGTTTTAAAGCTCCCGTTCTCTTCTGTCCAGTTCTTTGTTCAAGTGATTCAGCATGATTTTCTAAAGCAGAGGGGACAAAGACCCCCTTGCAGGGTTCCCTTTTCTGTTGCTTTTACAACGCCATTTTCCATTACCTCTGCTTGCAGCAACTTCTGATCAACAAGAGCATGTTCTTGTTCTTGATTTTTTGTGCTAAGCTGACAAGATAACTACGCGTTCTCTCAAAGCTCTCCCTATTACTAGTCCTCAGGCAAGTCATCTTGGACAAATGCTGCGGATGCGGGTGCGCGGCCCGGTTCGTCACCCTGAGGAGCAGGTTGTCGATGAAGTGGGTTTTGATAGTAATAGTGATAGTTACGGCTTGCAGTGAATGGTGGAGGTAGACCGAAGGCTGGAGCTGTATTAGCAGGCGCAGAATTAGCAGGCGCAGAATTAGCAGGCGCAGAATTAGCAGGCGCAGAATTAGCAGGCGCAGAGCGGAAATTTTCTGTACCCGGGACAATGTTCTTATTCAACAACAACACGATATTGAGAAGGGCTGCAATACCCAACCCGTACTGCCCCATCGAAGGAATATGCAATCCCATCTTCGAACCAAATACAATCAAAATAGCCATTGCCACACTCGCAATGACATCTAAAATGGCAGCAACGCTCACACCCACCCGGCTCGCTGGCTTACCTGCCTCATGTGCACAATTTCGCGTAAGTCCGTATAATCCACTAAACGCCATGACCAATCTCCTTAATTAAAGTTAAATAATAGGACTACATTACTTAAAAATCAGATTTTTAGACAAGCGGAAAAAAATTACTTGATGCTGATTAAAAATAAGAATACTGTTTGAGCTACGATGCTATTTTCTCCCTTTGCACGGCTTAACTATGTTCAGTTTTTTGCGGCTATTAATGAGAACCTCTATAAACTACTTGCCGCCTATTTTCTGATATCGGTACTAGGTGTTGAACATGCCAATTCGATTTTAGCTATGATCGGCGCTCTGTTCATTCTTCCTTTTCTACTGTTTTCAAGCGTAGGAGGCATCTTTGCAGACCGCTTTTCCAAAAGTCGGATTATCTGGATCACAAGAATTTGTGAACTTGTTCTCCTTTTATTAGCTCTCTTCATTTTTGCTTTCCATCTCATGCCAGGTGTCTACATCATTCTTTTTCTTTTCTCGACATCTGCTGCGATTTTTGGCCCCTCTAAATATGGCGTTATTCCTGAAATCTTGCCGATGAAACGTATTCTTTTCGGCAATAGCGTGATCGCTGCTTTCACCTATCTCGGTATCATTATTGGAACAGCACTCGCTTCTTTTGTTGTTTGGTTCACATCTGATGATTTTGTAATGGCATTACTCCTGACCATCTTATTTGCAACAATTGGTCTTGTGATCAGCTTGTTTATTCCTAAAACTCCTGTCGAGAATAAAAGAAAGGCCTTCCCCATCTTTATCTATTCTGAGATCTGGGATGCTTTGAAGCAAATGGCCAAGATCCCCTCCTTATTCATGGCTACTTTTGCTTTTTCCTACCTTCTTTTCTTAGGAGGTTTTCTTCAACTCAACTTAATTCCCTATGCCATCGATACTTTAGGCCTGAAAGATATCTATGGTGGCTATCTCTTCATGTTAATGGCCCTCGGGCTTGGTTTCGGAGCTTATCTAACTGACCGCATTTCCTACGGAAAAATTCGATTGAACACAGTACCCCTAGCAGGCATGGGGATCTCTCTAGTTCTATTCCTGATGTACTTTTGGCATAACCCTTGGTGGCTCGTCGCCGTCTGGATGGTCCTACTCGGATTTCTCGGGGGTATGTTTTTAGTCCCTCCCCAAGCCTATATTCTAGCCGCAAGTCCTGAGAAAGATCGTGGACGCAACTTTGCAACAGCCAACTTCTTTAGCTTCTTCTGCGCCCTACTCGCTGCAGCAGCTATTTATATATTAAATGTTTTACTACGTTTTACCCCTGCGACTAGTTTTTTGGTAATCGCCGTACTCAATGCTGTAATCATGTTTTTTGTGCGATTCCCTAAAAAATCACGACTTTCCAAATAGACAAGAAATAGAATTTAACCTATTATCGACGCAAATGCTTAGAACACTTTTTCTTTTACTTCTATCTTTACCTTTATGTGCTGTCCCGATCGACAAGGTGGAAGAGGTTTTCGCATCTGATTACGTTTTAAAGGGCTTTTCAGATGATGAGGATGTGATGCTCTGCCTACATGGGTTTGGCATGGATGAGACGATTGCCTCTTTTGTGCATGATACAAAGATGGCGCCTTATCATCTTGTCGGCTTCAATTTTCCTGACTGGGGAGATGAAATTGATATCACAAAACCTGAGCAACTCTGCTTTGGTACAATTGCTGAACTCAAACCGGTCATTTTGCGATTACATAGCTGTCTCACCCATCTGCATGCTGAAAGAATCCATTTATATGGTTTTTCAGCAGGTGGAGGAGCTGCCGTGAATCTATTGGGTGTACTCAAATGCCACCGTTTCCAAAAAGAATTGGGTCTTACAGTCGATGAGATGGATGCCATCTATGGGGCTATTGAAAGAGGTACAGTAGTTCTGGACTGTCCACTCAAATCTATCGATGAAATTTTTGATGAAAGAAAAGCTGAAAACCTTTATTTAGAAGATGAAAGCGCGACAGATCTCCACTACTTGAAAAGATGTGGCGATATTTACAAAGCCAATGATCTTCGACCCATCGACTCTCTATTGAAATTATCTGGCTCTAAATTGAATGTCCTATTGGTACTCCAGCAACCAGATGATATTGTCGGCAATCGCGATGATGCTCTTTTTGTAGAAAGACTGGAAGCTGCCAATTGTGCAGGAAAAACCATCATTGTTTATGGGCCAGAGGGATGTCATGTTCCTGCGATGCCTTCACTTGTTACAGCTTATAGCCAATTCCGTTGAAAACTGCAAATGTCGATTGCGCTAAAACTCCGCGATCGTTTTGGCCCGAGAGCTTTGCCACGGTCAAACACTGTAATTTTGTGCTGATTCAGCTATATACCTCTTGCATTCCAAAGAGA
>CAZXQV010000109.1:0-4731 GCA_964643195.1 uncultured bacterium
TTGGAGATGCTCGTGGTGAGGCGAAAATTTCGTCTGACAACTTGAGCACACCTGTGACGGATTCTGAAAGCACTCACGTTTACTAATAGTAGATGTTGAGAATGTGAAATGGACCGCCAGCCTTCGGGCTGGCGGTTTTTTTATCCTCCAAATCGGCTATATGGGGCAGGTTATAGCTGAATCACTCACCTTACGCACTTTTTCTCTGACCGAGAGGGAGCAAAATTATCAATTCAAACTGAATTGACTATAAAATCGCCTGGTAGAAAAAAATGGTGGAGGCTAAACTGATTGGAATGAAATATAGAACTGGAATTGGACAGGATAGCCACCGTTTCCTCACTGAAGAGGGTATGAAACCATGTGTGATTGGGGGACTGATTTTTCGAGATGTCCCTGGGCTCAGAGCCAACTCAGATGGGGATGTAGTCTTTCATGCTATCTGCAACGCGATTAGTTCTGTGACGGGCGTCGTCATTTTAGGAGATGTCGCTGACAAACTGCTCAAGACCCGTGGAATCACTGATAGCCGCTATTATCTTGACGAAGCTGTCAAGAGTTTGGGTAAGATGCGAATAATCCACGTAGCTCTATCATTAGAAGGTGCAAGACCCTATTTTCTAGAAAGAAATTTGGAGATGCGTCAATCGATAGCAAAAGCCTTGGAGATAGATGTTGAATCGGTTGGGTTGACTGCCACAACCGGTGAGCGTTTAACTGACTTTGGAAGAGGTGAGGGTATTCAGTGCTTCTGCATTGTGACCGTAATGGAGCCATGAAGTTCTGTGATTTGATCACAGGACCTCTTCTAGTCAGTGGCCATGATCTGGAATACCATCAATCGATTGATCGAGCTCTCATTGAAATGGGATTTGTCACAGAGCGGATTCACATTAATAGAAAGAAAGGATGGCGTCTTTTTGACTTCATCAAGCTTTTTCGCAAAAAAGATTGCCCTAGAACTTTTTTTCTAGAAACTATTCCCTTTTTAGATTTAATCGCTCTTACACTCGCCTCGTCATTTCTAAAAAAACAAGACAAACTTATTTTGCTTTTCCGTCACGAAATAAAGAGAAAGCTTGGTTCTTTATTGCTGGCAATTTTGAGAAAAAAAAGAGTTGTTGTGTGCTCAGATAGTCAACTCCTTGCTGACAAAATTCAAGGTAAGGTCCTTCCCATTCTCCACACAGATGGCATGAACGGCGCTGTAGAAGCAGCATGGGATACCCTCATTTTATGGTGGCCTGGACCTGCTCGAGAAGAGAAGGGAATGAGTATCATCAAAGCACTGGCTAAGAAACTAAATCGAGCTCAGCTCTTTGGACATCTTTATGCTGAAGGGGTCACCTATCTACCAGAGCTCACAAGAGCTCAGTATGTAGAGCAGATGATGCGCAGCCATATCATTTTATTGCCCTACGACCCGGTTGCCTACTTCTTTCGCACTTCTGGTATTTTAGTTGAGAGTGTCTGTGCTGGAAAAGTACCGTTTGTTTTGGAGGGTAGTTGGCTCGCTAATGAATTAAGAGAACATAACCTTGAAGAGCTCATCATTGACTTCACATCGTTCGAAGAGATTAGCCGTATTGCAAAAGATTCACAAGTGCTGGAAAAGCTCAAAAAAATGCAAAGCTACTATAGAGAATACCACAGCTCTGAAAATTTCAAAAAAATACTAATTGAGCTATATAATCAAATGACGAAATAGGAGACTAAAGAGATTGCAAACGCTGCAAAGATTGGCAGAGTCCTGACTCGCATCTCATAAAGTTTATGAAAAATCGTTAAGATGCAGAGAATAATCAATCCTGGGCAGAGAATCTGTAGAATCGGTGCAAGCATTGAGGCAATTCCCATAAACCCGAGGTTGGCAAGCAATACTGCAATCGCCAGTGGTATTGTCAACGCAACCAGTGAATGACTCTTCTTTAAGAAAGTTTTCTGTAGGTATTCTCCTGAAATCGCAGCAATCGGAATAGCAGTTGTCAAGCATGAAAGCGCGACCGCGATACATGAGACAATCGCACCCTTTGCTCCCAACAGATGAATAGAAATAAGGCTCAGTCTTTGCTCTGGAGCATGAGGTCCAAGTGTGTGGCCATAATATGCTCCAAGCAGTGATAAACTTGTAAACATAAAAATAAGTAAACCACCAGCTATTCCACAAGCAATGCACATTTTCTTGAAAACATGGCGACGTCCTTCAGGATTGTCTCCATTCTCGTCTCTTCTAAAATAGGCAAAAATTAAAGGCGCGAAGATAAAGGAAGCAATCATATCAAGGGTATTATAGCCTGTCTTAAGTCCTGTAGTCGTCGCTTGGATAGCATTCACATCAACAGTTTCAGTAGCAGGATGATGCATAAAGCCCAGCACTACAATTGCACCAAGAGAAAGGAGCAAGATAGGAGTCAAGAAAATGCCCAAAATATCAACAATACTATTCTTTTTGAAGGCCAGGAAAACAACCAAAATCGAAGATATAATGCTGAACATCAATAAAGATAGATCGGGGAAATAGGGAAGTAGAGTTGCATGCGCAAGGGTGAAGAGGCGAGGCAATGAACCAAAAGGACCCAAAATCATCTGAATCAGAAAGAGCAAAAGCCAGCCTGTGCGCTTACCAGTCTGCTTGAAAAATCCCTCGTAATCACCTTGAAAAAGTGTCATCGCTAAAAGACCCAAAAGGGGAAGCGAAACAGCTGTTACCAGAAAGCCGCCAAGGGCATAGGGGATCTGGGAACCCATCTGACCACCCAAAATAAGGGGCCATATTAAGTCGCCTGCTCCAAAGAACATAGAAAAAAGAGCGAGGCCAGCAGCGATGATTCCGGAGTTATGCAATTTCATACATGTAGTATTTTGTCAAATTAGAGTATTAAAGATCAATAAATATCGCGTAGATAGCGACTGTGAGTCTTCAAATTTTTAATATATGATTTAGGGTCAATTTGACCTTCACGCTCGATAATAGTATGCAAAGTCTCATCGACCTCTTTAGCCATCTTTTCTGCATCACCACAAACAAATAGATAGGAGCCTCTCTCAAGCCAATCCCAGAGCTCGCGGCTCTTATCGAGCATCCGATGCTGTACATAGGCCTTATTAGCACCATCGCGCGAAAAGGCAGTATCCATTTTGAGTTGTCCATTTTCAATAGCTTTTTGCCATTCGTCTTTATAGTAGTAATCAAATTTTTCGCGTCTCTCGCCGAAAAAGAGCCAATTTTCATGTGCACCTTTTAAAATTCTTTCTTGCATAAAGCCTCGGAATGGAGCGATACCAGTTCCTGGACCAATCATAATAATGGGTTTTTTAAAAGATTCAGGCGAGAGATAAAAATGTTTCGCTTTTTGCAGATAAATCGTGATACAGGGTTCAAAGAGGGGGGCTCTCTTACAAAGATAGTGAGAGCAAGTACCAAAACGTATCGGGAAATTAGGGGGATTTTCATTAATCACTACAGTCAGGTGCATCTCTTTACCGACGACATCCATCGAGCTTGCTATCGAGTAAAATCTTGGAAGCAAAGGCGAAAGAAGATGCGAAAAACTCTGAGGGTCAAGATCACTTCTCATTATTAAAGAAGCAAGCACATGTTCACCATTCCCTAAAGCTTTAGGGGAGCGTAGAAGGTTTGCTTTACGCGTTAAAAAATCTTCGAATGTGTAGGAGTCACCCTTACGGTCAGTGACAATTTCATCACCCTTAGAACAAAAGTGCCCTAGAATAGCTGAAACGAGTTCAGGATCATTGTGAGGATAAACAGCAACACAATCCCCGACAGAATAGGTAAGATCTGAATTAGAAAGATCGAGTACGACATGGTAAGTTTCCTTGTCGGAGTTAACATTAAGCCGTACTCGATCTTTTATTTGAACATCTATAGTCATGCTGCTTTAATTTTGATGTCCACACCCGCAGGCAAAGCCAACGTCTTGAGGGCATCAATTGTACCGCCTGATGGATCTAGGATATCGATCAATCTTTTGTGAGTACGAATCTCGAACTGCTCACGACTTTTACGGTCGATGTGCGGTGAGCGGAGAACTGTGTAGATCTCACGCTTTGTGGGAAGGGGAATAGGTCCCACAACACGGGCTCCCGTACGTTTCGCAGTTTCGACGATATCGGCTGTAGAGCGGTCAATCTGACGTTGGTCAAATCCCTTCAGACGAATCCGAATCCTTTGTTTTTGCTTTGCCATTTCATTTACCTTTTCATAATTTCATCTTGAACTTTTTGTGGTACTTTCGAAAAGAAAGCAGGTTCCATTGTCGATGTTGCACGACCTGAGCTAATAGAACGTAGCTGTGTCGTATAACCAAACATTTCACTTAGAGGAACCTCGGCATTTACCTTCACAGCACCTTTCTGTGTCTCTTGTCCTAAAATTTTACCACGTCGCTTGTTAAGGTCTCCAATCACATCACCCATAGCAATCTCAGGAGTGATGACATCCACTCTCATGATTGGTTCTAGGATAATTGGCTTCGCCTTTCTAGCTGCTTCTTTTAAAGCCATGGAACCACAAATCTTGAACGCCATTTCATTGGAGTCAACTTCGTGATAGGAACCAAAGACAATCTTCACCTTAACATCAACAAGTTGGTAACCAGCAAGAACACCCGTTGCCAATCCCTCTTGAATCCCTTTAATAACTGCAGGGATGTATTCTTTTGGAATCGAACCACCGACGATTTTGCTGACAATTTCATTACCTTTACCGGG
>CAZXQV010000110.1:0-4721 GCA_964643195.1 uncultured bacterium
ATAGCTCAGTTTTGTTTGAGATGAATGACTGTTTTCCCGATCACACTATCGCTCATTTTGATGCGCTCGATTTCTCAACAGTCGACCATGTGATTGCTGCTGATCATAGCTTGGTACGAAAAGTTGATGAGAAGACAACGATTCTCTTTGAAAGGGATTTTGATAAATCAAAAAGCATGGTGGAGAATCTTGTAATCGCAGCGCGTAAGATGAGCCTAGAAGCTACAGCTGACACGGGACTGGTTGTTCTACCCGATTTGGAGCATCGCAAATATAACAAGCGTATTATTCTCCATCCCATGAGCACATCTCACCATAAAAATTGGCATGCTGACCGATTCCGTGCGCTTGCTCAGAAGTTGTCTAAGGAGGGATTTGACCCTATCATTTGCGTGGGACCTGACGAAAAACCGCTTTGGCCAGAAGCTGAAACATTTCCGACTATTTCTCATCTAGCTTCTTTCATCTACGAATCTGGTGGGTTGATCGGCAATGATTCTGGCTTAGGCCATCTCGCCTCTCTCCTTCATATACCGACGCTTTCGATCTTCGCTAGAAAGAGCTATTCCCGCCTTTGGCGACCTGGTTTTTCTCCAGGAGTGGTCGTGACTCCAAAAATTCCTTTAATAGGAGCTGCTATGAAGCAGCGTTATTGGAAAAATTTTTTGACAGTTTCTTTCGTAATGAAAAACTTTAATCGTTTAATTAAAAATAGTTAGTTGCTATAATGATTACATGAGTTGTATTCAACGATCTTCCTGGACACTAGCCAAATTCCAAGGATGTACAGCCATTACGGTGGGTCTTGCGATTATCACCGTTATACCTCTAATTATTGGATGCCTTGGTAAGTACCATGTGCTCTCTATGGCCCGTCCTCTCTCAAAGGCTATGATCATCTCAGGTTCTCTTTCTACAGCAGTGGCCGTTTTGGTAGGAGTGATCGCAGCCATTTTTATAGTAAGGCTTCGCAATCAAAATTTTTCTATAATCAACACGCCAATGAGCTTTGTAAACCGACGTCCATAAACATGTTTTAGTTTGGATGGACTACACGGTCTGTGAAAGATCACAAAAGTGGTATTTCAAAGGTTCTCTTGCTATAATCATAAATGGATGAAAATTGCTCACCTTTCAGATCCTCACTACAGCCAAATCTCTTGGTCACCTGAACTTTTCAAGACAAAGAGGTGGTTAGGAACTCTTAACTTATTTCTATTCAGGAAAAACTCTTATCAAACTTCTCACCTAGAAGATCTTCCAGAATTCCTTAACATATTGAATCCAAATTACATATGCATCACAGGAGATTTTTCAAGCCTCTCATTAGATGCGGAATTCATTGCAGCTGCGGAGTTTACAAAAAAACTGCAGCAGCCGTTTTTTCACTTACCGGGAAATCACGATGCTTATACGAAGGAATCTGAAGAGAAGCAAACTTATTATCGCTATTTTGTCTCTTCAGATCTGCAGAGGAATCGGGTGGAAAAACGGGCATTGGGTGAGGGGTGGTGGTGGTTAGGCTTAGACTGTGCTCGAGCGAACTCACTTTTCTATTCAAACGGCTGTTTTTACAAAGGGATGGAGAAGGTATTGATTCAACTACTGGAATCGATACCATATGGAGATAAAGTGCTGATTGGTAATCACTTTCCGCTTTATCCGGCAGGTAGACCTAAGCATGATTTAGAGCGAGGGGGAGAACTTCTTGAATTATTACAGCGTTTTCCTCAAGTAAAGCTTTATATCCATGGGCATGACCACGCTCCCTATATACGGAAGGGAAGGATTCCTGCGATCAATGCTGGCAGCTGCGCACGTAAAAAGAGTGGCTCTTTTTATATTTTAGATTTGCATGATAGTCAATGCGATGTAACACGCTATGCCTATACGCCGACGCTCAAACCATTCCAATGGCAAATAGATTTGCAGCAGACCATAGAGCTGGTTTAGTCTATTGTTTACTGATCTCTAGTTTTCAATTCTCTTCTGGGGGAAAGCCAAAAAGAAAAGCACTCTGCGCCAAATCTAATGGGGCTGAGGGTGAAATCGGTTTGGGCATATCGCTCTCATTCTGAAAGTAAAATTCGCAAGGATTGTTTGGATATAATTGAGTTGCTTCTGCGAAACTTTCACACACAAAAATGGGACATGCTTTTAATGGAAGAAAATAGGCTTCGGAACTCCAAGTATCATCTAACCCCCTTTCGAATGCTGCACTTGGGCGCGGATCTATTCGTGTATTAGCAATCAGCTCGTTAAATAGAATAGAGGCTCCTGCATAATTCTGAGCTCTCCCTATAACCTCTTGAAAACTATTAGCTAGATCTGGGAAGTGAGGATCGTTAACCAAAACAACGGCTTTAAAGAGTTGTCTAGGGATACGATGACCTGCTACTATAATACCAACAGGATTTCCACTTACGACCAAAATACTACTATCGGGAATCTGCTCTTTATTCTGAATCTGAGCAATATGAGCAGTTGTTAATTGAGTTAAGTCCGAAATGGGAGGGAGTAATACATTTGCCATAAGAAAAACTTTATATATTCTTAATTTTTTTGAAAAGAAAATTTATTCATTATTGAACGTCAGTCGATTAAAATTTAAATTAGCCTTTAGACTGGCTTGGCTATAGCATTTCTTGAGCGATGGCATGAGCTAGCTGGTCAAGTGTTGGCTGCGCTCTCACACCATCCACAATTTCAGGGCGGATCTCAGGCATCGCTTTTAACTCTTCCACCCATTGCGAAATGTCGGGCGCTGAAATAGCCACTCTATCTTTGAGAGGAGAGAGAGCAGGACTTTTTTGCACAGAGACAATTGATGATAGCTTGTCAATTTCCATAATTTTTTATATATACCCCTTTCTCTTTTTGCGAAAGGATTTCATCAAGATTCAGCTCTAAAGGAGTCGTTGCCATGTACATCTCTAAATTCTTTAACGGTGTGGAACTAGCAATGATATGCCGAATCTTTGCTTTCACCACTTTCTTCAAATGACCCAATGTTAGAAACATGGGGTCATTTAGGATCGTTCAGGCCCGAGACTTTTGCTTGACTGATTCAGCTATATCAACTAGAACTTCATGATTGTCAAATAGAAAACCGACTATAGGGCAGGATATCCTCAATATTTTCAGTGTCATTGCGCAGCATCATCAATCGATCAAAGCCCACTGCCACTCCGCAGCAGTCAGGCAATGTGTGCAAAGAAGCTATCAGTTCATCATCTATAGGATACGCTTTCTTTCCAAATGAAAGACGCTCATCATTCGCCTCTTCAAGCCTCTCTTTCTGTTCTTCCGGATCAGCCAATTCATGATAGCCATTAGCAAGCTCCATTCCGTCGACAAAAAGCTCAAATCGCTCAGCAAAGCCCGCTTCATTCACCTTAGCCAATGCGGCTTGACTCGGAGGATAATCGACAATAAATGTAGCACAGCCCCCGCGGCCAAGCGTCGGTTCCACCTCTAAAGCAAAACTCTCTTCAGTATGCCCTCGAAAAAGCTCATCATAGCTCCTACACTCAAATCTCTTGATCGGAATAAACAGCTGCAAGAATTCAAAAACCTCTTTAATCAACTGATTCAGCGTAAATCCTAAACGGTACCACTCAACCATCATAAATTCAATAGCATGCCTATCACCGCTTTCCATATCTCGAAAGACATGGCACAGTTGGTAGATATCGCCACTGCCTTGTGCGAGCAGCTTTTTCATGCCATATTCTGGAGAAGAATGCAGAAATCCCTGTTTGCCCAATGCTCTCGCTTCAACAAGATCGATATGCACATCAACTGGTGCCGTACGAGTGAGCATTGGCACATCTACCTCGATGACTCCCCTCTTTGCGAAGAAATCGCGGGATAGAGCCATGAGCTCTGCTCTCTCCTTCAACTTATTTGCTGACGCGAGAAACATATTCACCAGTACGTGTATCGATTTTAACCCATTCACCCTGCTCTAAGAAAATTGGGACCTGAATTTTCGCACCTGAACTTGTTGTAGCCGGCTTTAATACACGACCAGAAGCTGTATCACCTCGTACACCAGGAGCTGTCTCAGTGATTTCCATTTCCATAAACATAGGAGGCTCAATCGTTACCACTTCGCCCTTATAGACGATGATCGTATAGACTTGGTCATCGATGAGCCACTGCCTGACATCTTCAATCCGATTCGTCGGGAGCACAACTTGTTCAAAAGTCACATCATGCATGAAAGTCGCACCCGATTGGTCGACATAGAGCAATCTCATCTGCTCTTCTTGCACATCAGCCTCTTCTAAAGTTTCACCCGATTTAAACGTTTTTTCTATGGTCCGCCCACTGATCAAATGTTTGAGACGCACGCGGTTAAAAGCCTGGCCCTTCCCAGGCTTTACAAACTGGTTAGTGACAATCACATAGGGCTGAGAATCCATCTCTACTTTGACGCCTGCCTTAAAATCACTTGTGCTGATTTGTGCCATAAATAAAAACTCCTGCGTATTTTTGGAAAGGATACCGCAACCAAAGCTGCAAGTCAATTCTGGAGTATAGAAAATGGTTGCAGTGCATCTTCAAAAAAAGTAGTGTAGGCGCATGGGTTATTTTAACGAACCAGATCCACATGAGGCGAAAATTGCTGCCGATACTTTAGAGCGCTATTCGGGTTCTGAGATCGAGCAATTTGGCTCTTACCTACTGATTACCAATTTTCATCGTTACATTCGCAC
>CAZXQV010000111.1:0-4709 GCA_964643195.1 uncultured bacterium
GTCAACTTAGCTGCAAGTGGCCTCAGCGTTCCTTCTAAGATTCTGAATAGGTGGTATGGCCTCGACTATTTCAATGTCTTGAAAACAGCCTTCGAGAATTTTGATGGTGATAGGCTTGTTACAAAGATGCAGCAGTTGCAGTCACAGGTGTTAGCTTTAGAATTTCCAGAGCTTGTTCTCTCTTGTGACAAGAAATGTTACGAGAGCCTTAAAAGAGCAAAATTTTATGGGCTTGAAGAGATGCCCCAGAAACCTTCATTGCCTTGGAAGAATAACTACCGATTAGAGAAGGTTTCATCGCAAGGACGCCTGATCGCCTCGCCTCTTGCTTTTACGGCCATGCTGTTCCCGACAATTCCCTATAGCCATCCTGACACGCCCTGCCTGAGCATTGCTGCTGAAATCATGGTGAATCAGACTCTCCATAAACGGATCCGCGAACAAGGCGGCGCTTATGGCTCTGGAGCTGTTAATAATACGATCTCTGGCCAGTTCTACCTTTATGGCTACCGGGACCCGAATTTGCAGAACAGTTTAGATGCTTTCCGCGAAGCTATACAAAAGATTGCTGCTGGTGAATTTGGCAAAAGGGAGATTGAAGAGGCGAAATTGGGAATCTTCCAAGACATCGATGCCCCCGTTTCTCCAAGCGGCCGCGCCGATCTAGCCTTTTTTAGATTGAAGGGTGGGAGAACAGCGAAAAAAAGACAAGCATACCGCGATCGCCTGCTTGCGGCTGATCAGGCAGCTATTCAACGAGCAGCTCAGTGTCATTTGATTCCTGGACTTGATATGGAAACGACCGTCACATTCGCTGGAAAAGAATTTTTTGATAAAGAGGGGAGTCGGCTGCCGCTCTTTCCTATCTAGACTGATCAAAAAAAGTCGTCTTTAGATCGGCTATAAAGCCTAATCCTCTAGACAGAAAGGTAATAAAAGAAATAGAACACCGGGAAGGATAAGACCCAAACCCGCAGTCTGCTTAGCTATAGAAAAGACACCCGTTAAACCCATAATCCCGGCCATAAGAAATCCTAAACCAGCCAAAACGCAAAAAGCCACTCTCACCTCTTTCGGGAGAGAACTACATGCGTTTTTGAGGTATACTTCACAACAAGGCCCACAACAAACCTCGAAACAACATCCTAATGGAGACATGAAAAACCTAAATTATCAATTTTTTGAGTGGAAATAAAAATAGAGGCACATCAGAGCACAAATAACAGCCATAGTACCACCTGTGAAAAGAGCCCACTGCCCGGCAGGGGGAATGGAAATTTTTCCAAGGCGGCCCAAAATCGCCACCACTACTAGCGTCGCTCCCACGATGGCTATTCCCCCGCCTTTTACAGATAGAGGAGTATAGCGACAGATAAGGCTGCATAGTGGCCAAGAAGATGTTTCCTTACAATTTCCCATATAAATATATTATCACTTTCTAGCTTTTATTTCTACTATTGCCCTATAGTTTGAACATGCTAACAGATGCAAAAGAATATTTTGAAAAAAACAAAGAAAAAATTTTAAAAGATTACTTCACTTTTCTACAGTTCCCGAGCATCGCAACCGACCCCTCCCATAGGGCTGGAACCGATGCCTGTGCTGATTGGCTCTCTAACTACCTCGAAGAGAGTGGTCTTGCGGTAGATCGTTGGAGTCATCAAACAGGACCCGATGTTCTCTTTGCTCAAAGACATATAAGCGATGAAAAAGAAACCCTACTCCTCTACTGCCACTATGATGTGCAGCCAGTCGATCCTCTTAACAAATGGACCACTCCCCCATTTGAACCGACCCTCCGAGACAACTATGTCTACGCCAGAGGAGCCAGCGATAATAAAGGACAATGCTTCTATACGATCACAGCTATCAGGGCCTTTTTAGAGCATTACCAAAAGCTGCCCATAAACTTAAAATTTATTATTGAGGGCGAGGAGGAATCTGGTAGCAGCTCACTTTTGGGTCTTTTAGGATCAAAAGCTCATGAATTAGAGGCTGATCATCTGCTGATTGTGGATAGTGGCATTGAGAATATCGACACTCCGATGGTCACATTGGGCGCGCGGGGTATTGTGACTTTTTCTCTAACAATTTCAGAGGCAAAAACTGACTTGCATTCTGGAGCGACAGGTGGCATAGCTTACAACCCCAATCGAGCACTCGTAGAACTTTTGAGCCGACTGCACGATCATTCTGGCAGCGTGACTATACCGGGGTTTTACGATGAAGTGATGGAGATCACACCTCAAGAGCGCGCAGAGCTTGATTTCAATTTTGATGAGGTGGCATTTCGGCATAATTTTGGTTTTATACCGACTGGCATGGAACACAATCTCTCACCACTGGAAGCGAATTGGCTAAGACCGACGCTTGAAATTAATGGAATCAATGGAGGCTATAGCGGCCCTGGTTTCAAAACAGTGATTCCCTCAGAGGCAACGGCAAAGATTTCCTGCAGGCTAGTGCCCAGGCAAAATCCTGAACGGATTGCATCGCTTGTAGTCGAATACTTGAAACAAAATACACCGAAAGGGTTGAAACTTGAGATCGAAGTATTACCTGGTAATGGTCCAGGTTTTCGCGAAAGTGGTAAGACACGGATTGCCAAACTTGTTTCAGAAAGTTACAGCGACGTTTTTCAAAGAAGCTGTAAGAAGATCTTAATTGGTGGGTCAATACCGATCACAGCTGAACTGAAAAAAGTGGCAAAGAGTGAGACAGTGCTGATTGGTACAGCGCTTCCCGATGATCATATCCATGCTCCTGACGAACGTTTTTCATTATTAAGTTTTGAAAGGGGTTTTCTGACTATCTACCGGTTGCTTGAATTATTTGAGCATTGAGATTATGCTAATTGCAAGAGTTAAATCCACAAAAGAGGATTATAATAGTCCAGCAGATTTGATAGATCGTTTTCAAGCGCATGTTTTTAAACATAAGCGATAAAGGGTCTGTCAAAGATGCTGTACTAGATGGTTTTCTTTTGTGGATTTAACTCTTGCAATTAGTATTATATTGCTAGATGATAAATTTTGGCTGTGAAACCCCAAAATTGATCATTTAACCGACTATATATTGTGTGCTTAGGAGGTACATTTATGAAGAGATTTTTGCTTGTGTTCACACTAGTTTTTTCCAGCCTCTTCGCTGATGAGGCACTTCTGAGACAAATTTCTAAGGGTTTTGGCGATGTTGCTAATACAGCGATCCCCGCCGTTGTCTTTATTGAAAGTCAGACTACGCATACTTCTTCTCGTATGCAAAGACAAGGCCCCCACCGCAGCCCTTTTGAATATTTTGGCGATGATTTTTTTAATGAGTTTTTTGGCTTCCCCTTTCAAAGCAATAAAAGAGAGGCTCAATCGCGCGGTTCTGGATTCATTGTGAGTCCAGATGGTTTGATTATGACAAACAACCATGTGGTTGAGAAATCGACAAAGGTGATGGTCACGCTGAACGATGGCCGTAAGATGCAGGCTGAGGTTGTAGGAACAGATCCACAAACCGACATCGCTTTAATCAAGATCAATGAAACCAATCTGCCCTATCTCAAATTTGGTGATTCTAATGAGCTGAATGTGGGTGATTGGACGATTGCGATCGGCAACCCCTTTGGTTTGCAAGCGAGCTTAACAGTGGGTGTAGTTAGTGCAAAAGGGAGAAGCCAATTACAGATCGCTGATTTCGAAGATTTCATTCAAACAGATGCAGCGATTAACCCTGGCAATTCAGGAGGGCCTCTGCTGAATGTGCAGGGTGAAGTGATCGGTGTGAATACAGCGATTGCGAGTGCTTCTGGTGGTTACATGGGAATTGGATTTGCAATTCCCAGCACAATGGCGATGCAGATTAAAGAGCGTCTTGTGAAAGATGGTACAGTCACGCGCGGCTTTTTAGGCGTCACGTTGCAAACAGTGGATAGTGATTTAGCGAAATTCTACCATTTAGATAGGCCGCACGGAGCGCTTGTTACGGAGGTTGTAGCGGGCTCACCCGCTGCGAAAGCTGGCATTGAGCAGGAGGACATTATCCTGGCTTATGACGGCAAGACAATTGAAGGCATTCATACTTTCCGCAATGAGATTGCTCTTAAAGCTCCAGGCGCTAAGGTGAAGCTCCAAATTTTGCGCGATGGCAAAAAGAAAGAGATCACTGTGACGATTGGAGATGCTCCCGACACAGCGATTAGTCAAGGGAGTCCGATCGATAAGCTGGGCTTCCACGTGCAAACGCTCACCTCTGAGATGGCGCAGCAAATGGGCTCTCCGGATGAGAAGGGAGTGGTGATCACGCAAGTGAACCCTGAGAGTGCAGCCGCATTAGCGAGCTTAAGACCAGGTTCTGTGATCCTTGCGGTCAATCGTAAGAAGATAACTACTGCAGAGGAGTTCAGCCTAGAGGTTAGGAAGGCTTCACAAGAGGGCAAGGTGCTCCTTATGGTCAAGCAGGGTGACTCAGTACGCTTTGTAGCACTCCATTTCGATTGACTGTGATTCTCCGCAAAAATGACAGAGTCTTGCAGGGAAAGATTGCCCCTTTAGTGCGTAAGGTGAATGAAGAGGTGGAGATAGAATGGGGCTGCGCCCCAAACCCCCGAGAATCCACTTTGCTTTGGAAGTGAGAGAGATAGGCTTGTCAGGGGCGTTCGCCCCCTGCGGCCCCCACTTGGGGCTGCCGGAACTGTGTGCAACCAGAGCGCGCTCGCTTGG
>CAZXQV010000112.1:0-4689 GCA_964643195.1 uncultured bacterium
GAAGATTTAACAGCACTTTTGCGCGCTCTTCTAGCTCGAGCCCCCAAAATCGGTACAATTGAGAAAGAGGAGTGGGAAGTCTCCCCTAAAATCGATTGGCTCCGCTCTGTAATTAATTTGAAACGACTCGCCTTCAACTCTCTTTTCCATAGTGAAATGTGTCGCGGCGAACTTATAGTAACTTTTTTAGCACTTCTTGAGCTGATGAAACTAGGCGAAGTGCGTGTGATCAAAGAGGAAGAGATTTATGTTGAATCTACTGGATGTTGAGACAGAAGAAGAGGAGAGAGCTCCTTCTCGTGACCGTCACATGATGCGGATCATTGAAGCTCTCCTATTTTCAACAGCTGAATCTGTTTCACTTGAAAAGATTAAGGAAATTGTCAGTTCTGCCTATCCTGTTGGACTGCGGGAACTTCGCAGATTAATCGATGCTCTAAAAGAAGAATACCGCGAGCAAAACCGAGCCTTTACTATCGATGAGATTGCTGATGGCTATCTTTTACGTACTGTGGAGGAAATGGGGCCTTATGTTGAGCTCTTGCATCTCAATAAGAGGGGGGAGAAACTTTCAAAAGCAAGCATGGAGGTTTTGGCAATCATCGCTTACCGCTCACCGATCACACGTGCAGAGGTCGAAGCAATTCGGGGGGTAGATAGTTCTGGAACAGTAGCTTCATTGATAGAACGAGGCTTGATTGAAGAAGTAGGACGGAAAGAGGCTCCAGGAAGGCCGATTCAGTGGGGTGTGACAAAACGTTTCCTCAAGCATTTTGGGCTGAAGTCAGCCGCTGACATCCATCAGATTATAGTCGATTAAAGTCAGAGCGAAAAACTTTGAAGTGACCCAAGTACTGGGTGCTCAAAGCTAAGCTGTACACAGGCAAGCTCTATAGCAGAACCATCCCCACTCTTTGAACCATAACGCCGATCTCCCTTGATGGGATGACCTATTGCCCCAAATTGAGCGCGAATCTGATGATAACGTCCCGTTTCCAATTCAATCTCAACAATCGTAGAATGAGGAAGCTTATGCGTCACCTGATAAAAAAGACGAGCAAACTTGGCATCTTTGCTGTTTTTATTCCCAATGATGGCCTCATGGTCGCCATGGATCAGATAGTGCTCCAGTTTTCCAGATCCAGATAGATGCCCTTCAACTTCAGCTTTATAAATCCTCTTAATCCTCTGATTCCGGACACTCTTATTGAGTCGCTCCAGAGCCTTACTTGTTCTTGCCAATACGACAAGACCGGAAACTGATTTGTCAAGCCGGTGGACTGGATGGAGAAAGACACCACCTGATTTATTATATTTTTCTTTGACCCAAGCTTTGGCGAGCTCTTCCAAGCTGATCGTGCTTGTCGAATCGGGTTGGGTAAGGATGCCAGAAGGCTTTACAGCTACTAAAATATGATTATCACAGAAAAGAGGACAAAAAGATCTTTTATCCATATACCCTGTTGCCAAAGAGAGCTGTAACAGCAAAGGGGACTGAAAGAAGTAGAGTGCCGATACTCAAAGTCAAAGAGAAATAGCCACCAAGATAAGGGACCAGACCAACTCCCATGCTCATGAGCTTTCTGCTCATTCCCAAACCAAGACAAATGCTACCGATCGCCAAAAAGAGAATCGATATCACAACAAGGGTGATTGCTGTCACCTTCGAAGTAGCTTGCATTTGAGGGGTAACAGCTTGGTGTAACCGATCTGAAATAGTGGAGCAAAACATTTCTATGATCATGAATATTCGGATCTTATAAATCAATAGAAATGCGCTCTTACTTCTTCAACAAGCACATCGGTCAACCGTTTCCACGAGTTGTGCTCAGGATCATTAGCAAGCTTAGCATGTAGATAGTCCCCAAGCTCTTTGCGCTCTTCGGGACTTGTATTCATTAATTTTTTTAAGACCTTGCAATTGTAATCAAAGTCCCCAAATTTCAGCAAATAGGGATGATCGTAAGGGTAGCCAGTCTCTTTTGAAACAACAGGGATAAAGCCGCGCGCCGCTGCTTCTAAAATCGCGACACACTGCCCCTCCCACATACCCGGTTGAATAAAAAAATCAGCGATTTGGGGCAAGCTTGCTACTTGAGCTTTATCTAAATTATTGAATCGCGTCTTCGCACAACCAAAAAGATGCAGCTTTCTCCCAAGTTTTGCGACAAGTGCGATAGAATCATCGACACACTTCATATGACCATAGTGGCCAATATAGAGAAAGTCGTGAGTCTTATAATCAAACTTGATTCTGGGAAAAACGTTGAGGTCAATCGGCTGATGGACAACGCGATAATGCTGGTCTTTAAAAAAAGAATACCAGAAATTGCGATCAGTCTCTAAATACTCGCGCTGATTGTATTCAGATGTGAGCAAGATAGAAGAGGCTGCTTTTTTATAAAACTTCATTTCGACATCTCTATCAGAGCAGTGCGACCCTTTAGAGATCACATGATCCTCATGCCCAACAAAGGGAGCGAAGTGGATCAATTTTTTTGTGCGCAGGCTTGCCTTTTCAAAAGTCTCACCGGTATGTCCAATGACCACATCATTTTCAGTAATCTTATTTATTTTTTTAGCCTTCTCGCCACTCAGCCTGAGAAAGGTGACTCTACCAAATGCATTTTTCAAAGCGCAATAGGCAAAATAGCTGATTTCTGTATTCGCTTTGAGTCCATGATGAAAACGGTCATAGCCATTTTTGTGGGTGTAAATAAAAAAAACACGACGACCTGGAATCTTTTCATTCAATAAAAGAGCCAATTTACGCACAAGTTTCAATGCGCTTCCTCCAAGTTCTATAGGATCTGTAGCGTTCCCAGGCGCTCTGTACATATCTGTTGCGCACTAAATAGGCCTCATCAGTCACGGCCCGCGGCTGGGCCGTAGACAGGGAATCTGCGTGCTTTCGAAAACAGGAGAGTGGAGCTGGCAAGGCTAGAGGTTCACTCTTCTTCGCAAGCCGCAACCAGAGATCATAATCCATGCAATATTTCAATTCTGGATTAAACCCTCCTACTTCTTCGAAAAGTGATCGCTTAATGAAAGTGGAAGGATGGGTGATCGTGTTGTATCTCCTCAATTTTTTATGCGAAAAAGGACAATACTTCGATTGTTGTTGAGTCAATTGACCCCGAGCGTCGATGGTATACGCTTGTCCATAAAGCCACAAAATGGCTGGATGTTGCTTAAAAGCTGTATCGACAAAAGAAAGTACTTTTGGGTGAGCTAATAAGTCATCGCTATGCAAATGGAGCAGAATTTCACCAGTCGCAACGGCCGCCCCTTTATTCATTGCATCGGCAATCCCACTATCTTTTCCTTGATAAACCTTTGTTTTATAACGATTTGCTATTTCGATCGTATGGTCGGAGCTTCCACCATCCCAAATAATATGTTCGAAGGATGAGAAATCTTGACTGGCAAGAGATTCAAGAGTTTTTTGCAAAAACTCTTCCGCATTAAAGGTTGCTGTGATAATACTGAATCGCATGAAGGCCATTCTACACACTCTTTTGTTTTTTTGTCTTGTGAGCTCTCTTTATGGAGAACACCGCGTATTGGGGGTTGGCTCCTATGCCTGGGACTATATCCAACCGGTTGACGACGCCTTTCTAAATGTTATTCAGCTTCCCAAAAAAGGGTGGCGTGATATGGACTGGCACTCTTTTTGCGAAGTGCTCGCGATGGCTCGCTTTCAACAAAGCTCAACTGTTCTGACAGGAGGCTGTGTGGCAAATACGGTGAAAGGATTAGCAGCTCTGGGAGTTTCTTGCGCCCTGACAGGGAATGTTGGCCTTGATCCCTGTGGTGATGAAATTCTTCAAGTACTACAAAAAAGTGGCATTGAGACTCTGGCCACCAGAAGCGAAACCCCAACAGCGCACATCATTGTACTGGTTACCCCAGATGGTGAACGCTCCTTTTGTTCTTTTGTCCAATCTGAGAGAGAAACAGTTGAGAGCGACCTGCTCCCCGAATATTTCGAAAAAAGAGATCTTGTTCATATAGAGGGCTATTTGATTGAAAATCAATGTGTCGTTGAAAAAGCGGCCGAGCTAGCCAAAAGTTATGGGGCTACGGTATCTTATGATATTGGAAATCAACAATTTGGAGAAAAATACCGCGAAAGATTATGGGCCTTTCTTGCCGAATTTGTCGATATTCTGTTCCTAGATATCGATGAGGCCTATGCATTGACGCACTTGCCTCCCGCTCAAGCCTGTCAATTTTTAAGCAATTTTTGTCATATAGCGGTGGTTAAGGTAGGAGCTGAGGGCTGTTACGTCTCCTCAAAATCTCAGCATTTCCACCAAGCGGCGATTCCAACCACTGTAATTGATGGGACGGGAGCTGGAGACCTTTTTGCTTCAGGCTTTCTTTATGGCTATCTTGAAGGGGGAACGCTAGAGCAATGCGCCTTATATGCTAATTTAATGGGAAGCGCGGCTGTGGAGCGCTACGGCGCTGAGATTCCTAAAAGTCGATTGAATGAAATTGTAATGGCAATGCATTAAAATTTTAATTTTATTTCTGTAAATCCACTTGCATAAAACTTATCCCTATAGTATCTTTGGTCCACCAAATATGGAGTTGATATGCCGACCGTTAACCAACTGATTCGTAAACCTAGAGACAAGAAGAGCCGAAGGACTAAATCCCCTGCTCTAAACAAGTGTCCACATA
>CAZXQV010000113.1:0-4649 GCA_964643195.1 uncultured bacterium
CTATGATATTTTGCATTTTGCCCATGGTGGGGGGAATCTTTCGACTTTTGTCGGCAAGGCTGTGGCCTCTGGTTTGGAGGATCTCTACGGTTCGATTGCTGCGGCGATGAATGCTTTAGCTGGGCCGCTGCACGGGCGTGCCAATCAAGAGTGTCTGCATTTCATCGAAGAGATGATGGAGACTCTTGGAGAAGATGCTTCAGCAGATGAGATTGAGGCGAATATCCGTGATCGTTTGGCCAATAAAAAGCTCGTCTATGGATTTGGTCATGCGGTGCTCCGCGTCGAGGATCCGCGCGCGACAATTCAATATGAGCTGGCACAGAGCCGTTTTCCCAACAATCCTCTCGTACGTTTTGCCTGCTTGATCAGAGAGCGGGGTTCTAAAGTATTGAGGGAGAACCCTAAAGTAGCGAATCCCTATCCGAATGTGGATGCGATTTCGGGTGTGTTGCTCACAGCTGCTGGTTTTGGTTTTCCGGAGTATTATACCGTGCTTTTTGGGATGTCGCGTTGTTGCGGGATTGCGACACAGATCGTCTATGAGCGGGTGATTGCGCGGGAGGGTAAGGGCACGCCGATTGTCCGCCCGAAATACATCTACAAGAACTAGAGAATGAGGACTTAGAGACCCTGGTAGAGTACTTCTTGAGGGATCACATCTAAGCTGCCCGTATAGATCGCCTTAGCCATCCTTTTTCCAAGCCAACCATGATAGAGCAGGCCTCGCGATCCAAGCCCGGTCAAAAACCAAAACTTCTCCCCATACCTTCCGCAAAGAGGAAAACGATTGGTTGGACTTGCTCGAAAACCCGCACGGCACTCCAATACCTCTGCATCAGCCAAAGCTGGAAAGAAAGACAAAATCTTCGGCATGATCTCCGCTTGAGCTTGGTCCTTATGAGCGAAAAAGTCTTTGAATGTGTGCTCATAAGTAGATCCAACAAGACAGCTCTTATAGTCAGGACACATGACAATCTGCTTTTCTCCTACGATACTCATCGGCAAAGGAGGCACGCCTATTGGCCATTTCAAGCGTAAGATTTGACCTTTGACTGCTGTCATAGGCAAATTCTTGAACGCCCCAAAGCCAAGGCTATTGGCCCCCAAGCAGACGACGATGTGGTCATACTTAGAGATGACCTCTTCTGTCAATCCACGAAGCTGTTTGAAAACAACGCCATGGTTCAAACAGGCGCGGAAAAGTCCCTGTAGGTAGTTTTGAACATTGAGAGTCCAGCCTCCTTTTACGTAGAGCCCACCTCCTTCAGGAGGGACGACAAGCCCTGGAATCTTTTCCATCGTAGTCTCAGGTGACAACCACTCAAGCTCTTCCTGGTTCTCTGCAATCCGTTCTTTAAAAAGTCCAGCTTGTTCGGCAGAAAGAGCGGGACGTAACACTCCTTTGGAGATGACAATAGGTTCATTGATGGCTGCAGCAGCGACGCTGATCAAAGCGTGGACTTCGCCGAGAGAGCTAGTAGCGCGCCAAGCCCGTATTGCCTTACGCCCCATATAAGGATGGAGAAGACCTAGAGAAATACCTGATGGGCCCTGGCCGATGGGTTCAGGGTCAAAAAGATCAATGCGTGCGCGTCCTTGCGTATTGCGTATTAAATGGTATGTGACAGCCAAACCAGCAAAACCTGCTCCCAAAACTGCAACTTTCATCTGCTCGCTCGTAGATTATGAAACTCTCGATGCTTGTGTAATGGGGGATTTTTGTCAAATTGATAGTCGATTCAGTTTGAATTGCCCTTAAGACTGCACGAAAGCCTCTAAATCTGCAGTTTTCAAATCAATTCCTTGAGGGAAGGGATCTTCCGTAATCATGGAGTAGGTTATATTGTTTTAAAGTCTGAATACTCATCACTCGCTGCTCGCGGCCATAGCGCAATAAATGAGTTATGTCAGTAATGCCAAGATTCTCCAGATGAGCTTCCCTCATCATCATGCCTGCACAGAAGGCGCCTGTACGACCAGCTCCTCCACTACAGTGTACGACCATAGGGCCCATTTTACCATTTTGTTGATCCATGTCTAATTGGTTTAAACGGGCAGCGTCAATAATTGCACTAAAAGCTTGAACAGACATCCCTTTATGATGAACCCAATTGGTGACGTGTACTTGACGCACAGTCCGGACTTCCCCAGATCCAGATCGGCGCACTTCAAAGGTTCTCACCGTGTAAGCTGACTCTAGCTTCTCATCATATACTTGTTCACTCTTCAAATGAATTTGGATGCCGCCTTCCACCAATAGTGTATAATTAGGCCAGTATTGGTCACATCTAGCTTCTCCATTATCTACCAAATTGGTGAGCATGACTATTACCGAGGTCTTTTGCTCCCAAACCATTTGCCAAAATGCATTTGTTGTGGTTTGTTTGGGTCCAGAAGTTCGGATGAATCCAGCTGGATCGAGAGAAGCATCGATGAAAGTATTATTAGAAAGTTGGACTCTCGTATTTACATAGGGTCTGATGTGCGAGTATCTGCATCTATTTTCTGCTGCTTCGTCAAGTTTCTCTAAATGCCATATCCTGTGTTTTACAGATGTAAACTCACTCTGAAGAGTTGCTCGATCTTTTTCAGGAAGCGGCTCCCAACCCTTCTTATCAAGCAGAATCTTCTTTTCTTTCATCACTGTAAGCATTTGTTGTTTTCGTGCTTCTGCTACTGGTGATAGAGTCTGCTGACGAAGTTCAAGAGTAGTTCGCGTTTGCATTGCATGAAGAGACGGTTCCATCCTTTCAGGGGGCGGCTCCGCGCTCATTGTCTCAGGAGGTTGCGCCGGAACACTAGGTTTCCTTTGAGGGGGCTCCGCGCTCATTGTCTCAGGAGGTTGCGCCGGAACACTAGGTTTCCTTTGAGGGGGCTCCGCGCTGATTGTCTCAGGAGGTTGCGGCAGAACAGCATCTAAGTTCTCTTGGGCTTTTTTCAGAGGTTGAGGGGTCTGCATCGTATTTGCTTTCAGCCTGCGGCACATCTTGACTCCTAATACCGCTCCAGCGACTCCACAAATCAAAGCTGCGCCAGAAGCTGCAAAACCGCTATAGCAAAGCGCTCGATGTGTAATAGAGGGGATTCCTCCACGCCAAAGACAGATCCCCGCCACTAATCCAAAAATGACCGCGCTGGCGAGGGCAGTCACCATACGCACACGCAGATTGCTAACGCTGCGCGCATCCGACAACCCCGTGTCAACTACAACCATCAATTTTGCATTTGGAGATGCTTTTTCTGCGCTTGCCATAGAGCTCCTTAAAATTTTTATATAATCATTATATCATGATCTTCATTAAATTTTTATAAAGATTGAGGTTTTTTTTCGGTTTTTTAAAAATCTAAAGCTGAGCTCCCTTTAGTGCATTAAAACGTACGTCGTTAAGCCCTTTGAAGAATACCAAGGGAAACGATATTCCTCGCAAAAAGGAGTAGCCCGACTCCTGAGAGGTGAAGAAGCTAGATTTAAATTTTTTATTGATTCTCATCAAATATCAAAGGACCCTATAATCGATATAGGGGAGCTCAAAATGGGGCTAGCGCGCTCATGACTTTTCTCTTTCTCGGCACAGGTGGGTCAGCTGGTATCCCCATGGCGGGCTGCTCATGCGCCGTTTGCAAAGGGGGAATCAAGCATAACCAGCGTTTACGCCCCTCCGGCCTCATCAAGCTGAGGGATAAAACCCTTCTAATCGATCCAGGTCCCGACCTCCGCCTTCAAGCCCTCAAATATGAAATCAACAAGATCGATGGAGTCCTTATCACCCATACCCACTTTGATCATGTCGGCGGGCTCGATGAACTCCGCACTTACTACCTCCTTCATGGACAGATCATGCCCTGCCTCGTCTCTCTGCCGACCCTCGAAGGACTGAAAAATCGTTATGACTATCTCTTTGCCGAAAAAACCTGGGGTAAGAGCCTCGCCGCCCAACTTTATTTTCAAGTTTTAGAAGGTGAGCGCGGAAGTACAGAATTTCTACAAACAAAGGTCGAGTATATCTCTTACATGCAAGGTTCCTGCCCAGTCAATGGCTTCCGTTTTGGCAGTTTTGCCTATATCTCGGACATCCGCAAATACCCCGAAACCATTTTTGAAGATTTAGAAGGTGTTGACATTCTCGTCTTGAGTGCTGTCCGTGAAGCCCCTTCTCAAATGCATCTCTCCTTCGAAGAGGGCATCGCTTTTTCTAAACGTGTCGGAGCCAAAAAAACCTACTTTACCCATATTTCACATGACACCGATCATGATACAGCGAACAAAAAGCTTCCCAAAGGAGTTCAATTAGCTTATGATGGACTCAGACTTGATTTATGCATGAAGACCTCGGAATTGATCTAAACGACCCCACAAATAGTGCAGCCCTTCTCATAGGTGTCTTTGGCAGCGAAGGTGCTGATATTTGCCAAGAACATCTCGATGAACTCGAAGAGCTTGCTCGCACTTTTGGTGTACCCTGCATTGGGCGCATCACGGCACACGTCCGGCGCATAGACCCAGCCACCTATGTCGGCTCAGGAAAAGTGCAAGAAATCGCAGAACAGATTGCTGAGAAAAGACCCACACTTGTTATCTTCGACGAAGAAATTTCCCCCGCTCAGCAGCGCAATTTGGAAAAAGAGCTCAAAGTGGCCGTCATGGA
>CAZXQV010000114.1:0-4649 GCA_964643195.1 uncultured bacterium
CTGCTGTAGTGGGATTGCGAGAACCGCCTCCGCGCACCCTCAGTAGATCCTGTTCTTTACCGTCAGCACCGAGGCAGATATCGTGAATCAAGTAACCCCCTCCCTCATCACTCACAACCGCTGCTGCAGCCCCATCTCCAAAAAGAATACAAGTCCCACGATCTTTATAATTGGTAAAAGCGGAAAGCTTTTCAGCTGCAATCCCTAAAATATTTTTATAAATCCCTGACTCACCATAAGCCTTGGCAATTGAAAGAGCGTAGAGAAAGCCGGTGCAGGCAGCCTGTAAATCCAGGGCCGGCGTTTCAGTTGCTCCTAATTCATGCTGAATCAAGGCAGCAGTGCTTGGAAAGAGGTAGTCCGGGGTAGAAGTCGCTACTAAGATTATATCAATCTGGTCGACACTCCGACCCGAGTCTTCTAAAGCTTTTTTAGCAGCAGCAAGTCCCATATCTGAGGTGTTTTCTCCGTCAGCCGCAATCCGCCGCTCACGCATCCCTGTGCGCGATACGATCCACTCGTCTGAGGTTTCAACCATTTTTTCTAAATCTTGATTGGTGAGAACTCTTTTTGGGAGGTAGGAGCCAGTCCCCACAATTCTTGCCCGTATTTTAGTCACGCACCCATCCTTATAGAAAAACTTAAGTGAGCTATTCTACCAAAACAACCTTTAAAAATAAATAAGATAAATGCATGATGGCAGGCAATATGGATTACCCTGAACATCTACTCAAACTCATTGCATTATTCAAAAAATTTCCCAGCATTGGAAATCGAAGCGCCGAGCGCTTTGCTTTTGCGCTTTTAGACTGGCCAGATGCCAAAATTCAAGAAATGGCTGAACTTTTGAGTCAAACTCATGAAAAAATTCAAAATTGTCGTGACTGCGGCGCTCTTATTGAAAAATCATCTTGTCACTTTTGCTCAAATCGAGAATCCGGAATTCTTTGCATTGTACGCTCTCCTAAAGACATCTTTTTAATCGAAGAAACAAGGGAATACCGCGGTCTTTATCATGTGATTGGTCAACTACTCTCACCGATTCTGAATCAATCTCCAGAACCAGCTTGTATTCAAAGGCTTAAAGATCGTTTAATCCGTTTTGGAACAAAAGAAGTGATTGTAGCACTTGATTCTACACTGGAAGGTGATGCCACTGCACTTTATCTAAAAAAAGAGTTGGGATCTCTTAATGTTTCTGTTTCAAAGTTAGCGCTCGGCCTCCCTATGGGCAGCTCTTTAGATTTCATTGATGGTGGAACTCTTGGGCGCGCTCTCACTGGTCGAATCAACTTGCAATAATACCTTTTGAGTTGATAACCTCGCACATCCTATGAGTCGACTTTTTTTGCTTTTACTTCTACTCGCCACAACTGCATTTGCACAAAATTATGAGTCTTTACGTGTCAATAGTATCGATATTTTACCTCAAAACCTTGAAGAAGATGTCTCATTCGATGCCCGTCAGGTCCGTGCACGGATGCATACCAAGGTGGGCAACCTCTTTTCTCAACAAGAATTCGATAGCGACCTTAAGCTGCTTGCCGAAGAATATGACCGCATAGACCCTGTAATCCATATGTCCGAAGGGCAAATTTTGATTACCCTGAAGATATGGTTCAAGCCGACTATTCGTCATATTATTTTTTGCGGGAACGACCATGTTAAAACGAGCAAGCTGCAAAAAAAGTTAGAGATCGAGGAAGGCGATATTTTTGAGCGCGAAGCCTTTGTAGAATCATTCAACAAGCTCAAAACTCTCTATGTTAAGAAGGGTTATTTTGAAAGTGAGCTTGATTATGATCTGATACCTATTGAAGGTTCCAATCAAGTTGATCTTAGAATCACTGTTTGTGAGGGTACAGCTGGTAAGATCAAAGGAATCCGTTTCTGTGGATTAAATCGCTATGACGAAAATGCTCTACTTGAGCTAATGGTCACTAAGCGCCACTATTTTTTGCTTTCGTGGGTTCCAGGCGCACGCGGTTGCTACCATCCTGATTTAATTGAACATGATAGACTTCAAATTTTGGATTACTTCCAAAATAAAGGCTATGCAGATGCAACTGTTGATCTAACTGTAGAAGAATGTGAGGGTGGAATCATCTTGTTGATCACGGTAGACAAGGGGCAAATCTACTACGTAGGCCATATGGTCATGGAAGGCAACTGCATTTTCACTAATGTACAGATTTGGGATCGCTTTACTTTTGGACGCGGGTCTCCCTACTCCCCTTCTGCAGTCCGAGAGACAGTGCAACGCATCACAGATCTTTATGGAGCACATGGCTACATCGATGCCTCTATTGAAATGCGTGTGCGGCTCAGACCAGACTGCCCTGTTTATGACGTCAATTTAGTCCTTACAGAGGGCGAACGTTACCATGTGGGCCTGGTCAAAGTTTTTGGGAATTGTTCTACCAAGACCTCCGTGCTTCTGCATGAGACGATGTTAACGCCAGGCGATGTCTTTGATGCTAGAAAGCTCAAAGCGACAGAAACCAGGCTCACCAATACCGGCTATTTCAAAACAGTCAACGTCTACGCTTTGCAATCCCAGCTTCGTGATTACGAAGACAGCAATCAGCTCTATCGAGATCTTTTTATTGAGGTAGAAGAAGCGGATACAGGGAGCATCGGCCTTTCTTTAGCTTTTAGTAGCTTGGAGCAACTGGCGGGTGGATTTGAAATCAATGAGCGCAATTTCAATATTATGGGCTTGAGCCATTTGATGCAGAATGGCCCTAGAGCTTTGCGAGGTGGTGGTGAGTATGCGCATGCGAAAGTGACTGTGGGTAATAAAGAGACGAGCTACATTCTGCAGTGGACTAAGCCTCACTTCCTCGATTCTGACTGGATTGTGGGCTTTGATGTAGAGAAGACAGATAACCGGGTTTACTCGACTAGCTTTGAAATTAAGACCTATGGTGGATCTGTTCATGCGACTTACATTTTGAATGATTTTTTAAAGAGCGACTTCTTCTACAAAGGAAGGCACCAGAGAACTGCGGTGGGCAAAACATCTAGCGTAGAATTAAAGCTAGGACCTGGAAGTAATGAAGGCTTTCTATCTTCAGTGGGTCTTTTATTGATTTATGATGATACAGACCATCCACGGCGACCGAGCAAAGGCTTCCGCTCAAGCTTTCTTTATGAACTTTTTGGTGTTGGGGGTGATTATACGTTCATGAAGTTCTGCTACTATAACAGCTATTATGTACCTGTTGTGAAGGATACTATTTTCAAAATCCGCTGCGACTTACAATTCATTCATAAGTATGCTGGGCAAACAACAATTAACGTACCTATGGCAGAGCTTTTCTTCCTTGGTGGTGAGACTTCGGTTCGTGGTATTCTACCTTTCCAGATCGGTCCGAAATTTGATAACCACCAACCGACGGGTGGTCTCTCTGCTTTCCTCTTTTCTGAGGAATTGCAGTACACACTTTCTAAATGTCCTTTCATTGACCTCTTTACTTTCATAGACTCAGGTTCTGTAAGGTTAGAAGAATTTTCGATTCGGAACCTTACAACCACAGTTGGTTTGGGTACAAGGATTGAGGTGATGAAAAACACTCCTATGATGTTTGGTGTCGGCTGGCCGATCCATTCAGGACAGGAGATTAATAATGGCCAAGTGATCGATCTTTCACAGAGATTCTTCTTTGCCATGGGAACAAACTTCTAATTTGGAGGTAATAAATGAGAAAAATGACATTTTTAATGATAGGCCTTCTATCTTTTGCGACTTTACAGGCGCAAGATTTGAAGATTGGCTTTGTAAATTTTAAGAACTGCTTAGAAACGTCAAAGCAGGGCCAACAGGAAAAAGGCTCTTTTGAGGCGATGAGAGGGCAGATGCAAGAGAGTTTGGAAAAGACTGAAGCAGAGCTTCAGGATATTGTGGCCAAACTTGAGGACCAAGACTACATGGATGGTCTATCCCCTACTGCTGAGGAAGAGTTGAAAAACCGCTTCCAAGGGTTGAGTCAGGAATTTGGTCGCTACCAAAATCAGTACTACCAGATTCTGAACCAAGCAAACTTTCAAATGATGCAATCGCTTCACTCTCAAGTAAGCGTTGCCGCTGAGAAAGTGCGTCAAAAGCTACAACTCTCGATGGTTTTGAATGAAGATTCTCTCTTTGCATTTGCAGAGTCTTTCGATGTAACAAAAGCAGTTATTGAGGAGATGGATCGTCGCTTTGAACTAGAAAATGGAGTAGTTAATGAGTAAAAGTCTCACACTCAAGCAGCTAGCAGATCTTACTGGCTCTCAATTAAATGGGGACCCCGACCGCATCATCACTGGTGTGGAGTATCTTGATAGTGCTGGGAGTGAGCATGCCGCCTTTGTGGAGAATAAGCGCTATGTTCGAAAGAGCGCCTCTTCGAAGGCGGGAGTTATTTTCACAAATATCCCTTTAGATAGAGACTATTTACTTCATCCACAGCCATCACTGGCATTTCAAAAAGCTGTGGAATACTTTATCAAGGAGGCTTCTAGCAGTTTTTCCAACATCCACCCGACTGCTTTGATTGATTCTTCTGTCCGACTTGGGAAGAATGTTACGATTGGTCCGTATGTGGTAGTGGATCGTGGCTGCACAATTGGAGATAACACCCTATTGGAGGCACATGTAACTGTAG
>CAZXQV010000115.1:0-4620 GCA_964643195.1 uncultured bacterium
AATCGCAGCAAACGAGCGCAGGACAGTGCTTCGCACGCCAAGCGAGCGCGCTGTGATTGCACACAGTTCCGGCAGCCCCGAGTGGGGGCCGCGGGGGGCGAAAGCCCCCGACAAGCCTATCTCTTTCACTTGCAAAGCAAAGTGGATTCTCGGGGGTTTGGGGCGCAGCCCCATCCTATTTCCACCTCTTCACTCTCAATCGCAAACCAAAGTATACTCACGAGTCTGAGTGCACAGCCCCATCCTATCCCCATTTTTTCACTAATTAGTAGAGTCATTTAGAGTTTAATCGACTATAATATGGTCAACGTGCTATCAACTCTTCTGCTATGATTACGCATACCAAAATTGTCTGTACATTGGGGCCTGCAACCAGCAATGCCCACATGATCAAAAGCCTCATGCTCGCTGGTATGAACGTAGCTCGCCTCAACTTCAGCCATGGGAATCACGAAGAACACCTCGCCCTCATTAATATCATCAAAGAACTGCGCGATGAACTTGGATTGCCCATAGCCATCATGCTCGATACTAAAGGCCCCGAAATCCGTATCGGCAAACTTAAAGAAAAAATTGTTTCTTTGAAACCCGGCGATCGCATCCTACTTGTTCGAGAAGAGATTGAAGGAGATAACCAAAAAATCTACCTCTCTCCTCCATCAATTGTTGACGCCCTCAAGCCTGGAATGTCCCTCTTCCTCGATGATGGTTACATCGTAACCCATGTTGTAGAAGTTACAAATGAAGGCGCTTGGATCGAAGTAGATAATGGCGGGACCATTCGCTCTTTAAAGGGAGTCAATGTTCCAGGTTTAGATATGGAGCTGCCAGCACTCACTAAGAAAGATGTAGAAGACATCAAATTTGGATGTGAGCAGGATATCGACATCATCGCTGCTAGCTTCATCCGCTCGGAAGAAGATGTGATTGCTATCCGCAAGTTGATAGAAATCGAGGGCCGGCATGACATCTTGATCATGTCAAAAATTGAAAGCCGCCAGGGTGTGGATAATTTTGACTCTATCCTTAAAGTTTCTGACGGTATCATGGTAGCCCGTGGAGATTTGGGAGTGGAATTGCCGCTCACTCAGGTCCCTCGTCTGCAAAAAATGATGATACGCAAATGCTATCTCGAGGCCAAAATGTCTGTGACAGCAACGCAGATGTTGGAGTCGATGATCAATAATCCAAGACCGACACGTGCGGAAGCCTCCGATGTGGCCAACGCGATCTATGACTCTACTTCAGCTGTGATGCTTTCGGGTGAGTCCGCCATAGGCCGCTACCCGATCGAAGCTGTCAAAGTCATGCGTGCTATCATCGATGAAAGCGAACTCGATTTCGACTACGATGCTTTTTTAGAATATGCCTCCCACAATGCATCGGATGTGGCAGCTTCTGTGGCTTCAGCTTCTGTGAGGACGGCTTATAATGCCAATGCAAAGGCAATTTTTGCTTTTACGACGAGTGGTGGCACAGCCAGGTTGCTAGCGCGCTTGCGTCCCAAAATTCCTGTCATTGCGATGACGCCAAGTAAGAAAGTCTATCACCAGCTTTCTGCCTATTGGGGTGTGACACCCCTTTTCTGTAATGAGGCACATAATATTGAGGAGGCATACAAGAGGCTTTCGGAATATGCCCTACAGCGCAAGCTTGTGCGCCATGGAGATCTAGTGGTGATTACAGCTGGTTCCCCGTTTGGCAAAGCTGGCACCACCAACATGATGATTGTAGATAGCATCGGCGATGTGCTCGTGCGTGGTAGTGAAGGTTTGGGCAGCCGTGTGTATGGGAAGGTGTCGCTTTTCCCCAAGCCTGATCTTAATCACTATGAAGCGAAAGGCAAAGTCGTTGTGCTAGATCGCTGTTCAGAGAGTTATCGCGAGCTATTGAAGAGCGTGGCAGCGGTGATTTTGCAGACAGGCGATGAAGAGTCGGAGAGATATCTAAAGAGTGTGGCGAAAGAGCTATCAGTGAGTGTTCTTTTCCAAGCAGACGGGGCCTCGCGCATTTTGCGCGAGCAGCAGCTGGTCACGATCGATCCCGATCAAGCAGTCGTCTACAAAGGCGTGCTCTGATATAGCTAATTCAGTTGAAAACTCTAGATTTAACCGGTGTTACCGTTCATCCCTAAGTACCCCCTACCACGGTCCACAGTCCAAGTACGATTGCCAGTGTGATATGTCCTGCTCCCTCTTTGCGGCACCAGCTCATTAAGCTTCGCTTCTCCTCGGTCTTTAAGACCATAGGCTACACAACCAAGACCAACAGACCCTACGCCTCCGAGCAGTCCTCCTATTACACTATGAGTATGTATTCCAAGACCAATCGAAGCTATAAGTGCAACAATAGCGATAGCCCCTAAGATATAACCAGCCGCAACCGAACGCTGTGCTTTATCGATAGCTTTTTGTTTTAATTGCTCTGCAGTTGGCTGTTTCACTCGACCACTCAGTGTTGGCAAAGCTTTTGTGCTTGGGTCTGATTGGTAGCCACTATCCGTAGGACTTGGGGATCTTGTTTCAGAACTTTCCAAAACCTTTTTTAGTTGAGGACTTAGTTCGGCCCAAACACCATCAGTCTTAGCTTCCTTTGGAGTGCTATATTCCCGACCATTATAGCAGACCTTGCGGCCTGAGCAAAAGCCGGTCTTCAAGCCATCTGCAATTTCCTGTGGTTCAAGTGTCTGACCCAAGTTATTTACTACTGTTCCATTTTCAAGGCCCATCTATTTATCTCCTTATATTCTTCTGTAAATTAGATACTTGGATCGCTCGGCTCCTGTAATTCACTCTCATCAAACTCCCGAATCGCTTTACGCATAGCAGTTTCCGCTGTACTAAATGCTGCGCTAAAGGCAAGCCCATTCCCGATCACCACTGCATCTACGCCAATTCCTACTCCAAGACTGATCGGCAACTTAATAGGTAGTCCTAACTTCGGACTCATACTGTGTGCAATCACTCCACCTAGCAAAACTAGAGTTGTGAGAACCGCAGCACCTATCAAAAGTCGAGCCACGATTTTCTTGATCCGCTCATTACGCGCTGCAGCTTCAAGGCTCTTCACCGGGTTAGGTCCCAATTGGATAGTGTGCTTTACACCTACGGCATCACTAAAAGTGACACTCTTATCCTGTGTATTATATGTAAGACTATCTCTTGATGACATATCGTAATCCTTTAATCATGTATATATTATAACAAATCTTTTATTAAAAATCAGTAGTTTTAAAATAAAGATTTCTTAATATAGATAATTAAGAAGAGATAAAGCTACGAGAGGGGCGGTGTCTGTTCTCAAAACGGCAGAGTTCAGCGAGACGCCCATACCTCTTTGAAAAAGAAGCTTTTCCTCTTGATCAGAAAACCCAGCTTCTGGGCCGATGAAAAAGTAGATAGGTGCCTTAAGAGGAGGAAGGCGCTTTCCCTCTTCTAAGGTTCCATAAAGAATTTGTCCTTCTATAGAAGGCCATTTTGCCAGGGGCGGCATTATTTTAAGTTTAGGTAAATAGAGCCGGCCACACTGCTTCAAGGCTGCTTTCAGAACATGGTCTGCTCTTTCGATTTGATTCTTAGAAAGCTCCTTTTTTTCAGATCGGTCCCCTGGAAAGAGCCATACTTCGCTCATTCCAATCTCTGTGCCCTTTTCCAAAATAGTGTCGAGCCTATTCATACGGGGTAGTGCTTGGCAGAGGATGATCTCAGGGGGAGGGGACTGCATCTCGATAGCAACAATCTTCAGTCCATCGGTCAAGATTTCGGCTTTTGCCAAAGAGCCCCGCCCATTGATCACTTCGATCTGCTCCTTCGGACGCAGCCTCATCACCCGCAAGTGATGCTGCTCCTTCTCATCGAGCTGGATGAGAGTGCCGAGCAGCAGCGGATCATCAGCAAAAAAACGGTCTTTAGGCATTTTCAACAACCTTTTGGCAGTCCGACTTAACTAGGATTTCTTTGATTTGCTCAGCATCAGAAGGCAAGTAGATAGCTTTTACAGCACCAAGTTTTTTGTAGTGACGCCGCAATTTGGGGAGATTGACAAAATCAAGAATCAGCTGCTGCTTCCAATCGCGCTTAAAAAGCTCATTAACAGTTTTGTAGGAGAATGTTTTGGCTTCTTCAAGAGCAAGAAGATCTGGAGAATAGATAGTGAGAAAGCTGCGAGGATAAATACGTCTTAGCAGTTTTAGAAGAGGTTGGTCAAAATCCTTGGGTAGTATGATGCAGACAAATCCATAGCGGTATTCTCGCTTTACATGGTCGACAGCCTGCTGCTTCCAGCGGTCATGGACCCACATCCACTGGTCAGGTTGTTCACGGATACTCGCTTCAAAAAGTTGAAGAGCGGCATCCATCATGCGCGGAACCTCTTCCTTTATCGGTTTTTCTTTATCAGGCCAAATAGGATCGCAGACGTGGACTTCGTATTGATTTTTGACTCGTTTAGTCAAGGCTACTATGAGAGGACTTTCTGTTTTGTAGGCCAGTAATGCTGGTGCTGTAGTTGTCCAGGCACGAGTGCCAAAAAGGGGATAGGAGTAGTCGCTTTCAGGAAGGGCTTGATCACCCACAATGCCGATAAATTCCCCGCGTTTGAGTGCTTTCAAACCCTCTTTCA
>CAZXQV010000116.1:0-4573 GCA_964643195.1 uncultured bacterium
TTCCTTTAGAAGTCATGGCGAGCGGAGCGATGCCATGACTTTTTAAGGACGTACAATAAAAGATCATCTCCTTGCCTTTTGAATCCAAGAAATAGATTCTACATTTTGGTTGTGTAGGGAATGAACTCTCGCTCAAATTCCCCACATTGTCTTCATCACCACTCCCCTTATATAGATCATTTCTGTATGCGTCATCATTTTCCCGTTTTGCAGCTTTTCGGCAAGCCTGAATTTTGTAAATAGTCGCTGTAAGGAGAACACCACCAAAAATCGTCCCACCAGCTATTTCAAAAGCGATCGCATGATGTTTGAATGTATAGCCTATTTTAGAGACCATCTTGAGCATTTCAGGGCGTGTCGCATGCAAGCTAAAAGCGAGGCTCAAACCTAATACGGCTGCTAACGCCATCACAATTGCAATTTTTTTTCTATGAGGACATGCAACACAAAACCTCCGCCACGAGGCGCTTAATAACGAATTCTTGCACAAGAAAGGCTCACATCTGAATTGTTCTGTCATTTTAAAAACCTTCAAATAATTAATAAATTATAACAAACCAATATTAAATTATAATTAAGATATTTGATCCTCCGCGGGCAAAACAGGTAAAGATTGCCAGCAATTCCCGCTGAAAATGACGCTAAATCTTTGACTACCAAAAACAATAACGAAAAAAGTTTACGAAATGAAATCTTGCAACCCGTTGATTCTAAAAAAGAAAAACCTCCAGGTGGAATGGCTGAAAGATTGCCCCCTTTATTATACTGGTTTAAATTCAATGAAATATTAAAATTGTGTAAATCCAATATTTGAGAGATCCTTTGGAAGCTCATGCTTTTAACTCACCTTATACTTTTTCTTTCACCGAGAGGGATTGATGTGGTCAAGATACAACGATCACAAGGAAGGCCAACTCCTTGCGAGTTGATCAAGGAGTGATCGGCTGTAGATTGGCTGCAGCAATCCCTCTCGGTCAGAGAAAAAGTGCGTAAGTTGAGTTTTTAAACGTGAACGAGAAAAGATCTCTCAAAAGAGTCGTGCTAGATGGTCCTGATTCATGAATTTATTTTTCCGGTGTGGTATAAGCTCGAATCATCATGACAATAGGTCGGTAGATTGGAAGAGTGAGTCGATCATCCCCCAAAGGGTGTGCGACAATAGAATTATCATCCCGATTTTTTTCATTTCCAGTCTTTAATAACTCAGCTGCATGTTGGTATAAAGCGCTTTTTCATCTGCCCATCTACCTTCCACAGTTGCCCCCAAAGTACCGCAAGAAACAGCTGTAATACCTAAAGCGAATCCCCATAGCTTCCTTGTCTCTAATGAATTCAATGTTTGAATCAATCCACCATCATCAAATTGAAAACTATGCTGCCATAATTTTCCTGTAGCTGCTTTTGCTCCAAGATAGGAAGAAATGCAAAGATCTCCCCTGCTATAGAAGGCGTAATTGGCTCCAATCCCTCCTTGCCATTCTCGCCACTTCATCTGATTTAGATTATTGAAATAGGTGAGCTGACCAGTCGCAAAGTTACATGCATGATTAAGTTTGGGCCTAACTTGGAAATATTGCGCTTCAATGCCGATACCAAAACAATCACACTCCCAAAGGTCAACCACGCCCCCTAGTGACCAGGACGTTGCCGTCGAGAAATTGAAATGCGTGTATTCCCCAAAAGCTCCATCTGTATTATAGGTAATTTTGCTGGATCCTGCCAAGATATAGAGATCTAAATAGTTACAAATATCGAGCGTGATACTACAAGCATTCGTGTTGATTGTCATGCGTTCGATATCACCTTCAGGATTTCCCGAGACCATGTTTTCAACCTCACGATCAAAGACGAAATCGCCATAGTAACCAAAACGCAGATGTGTGCACTTTCCCCAAGAAAAGATAGGATCTCGCCTATCCCAAAGACCTTGATTATAAAGAGCGGGTGATAATGTATTGCCTATCGGAAGAGCATACAAAGTGCTGATAGATAGCGAGAGGACTACTATAATTAAATAAAGACAATGGAATTTGGAAAGAGCTCTATTGTTGATTAAGTTCACAGCTGATTCCTAATGGATATAGCCGATTCAGTTTGAATTGACTATAATCGACACTAGCAGAAATTCTTTTTGTCACTAAGGAAGAAAAAAAACCACCAGACCGAGATCTGGTGGTACACACTTTCTAAAGCTTTTTCAGCTTAGAAGCTAAGTTGGCCATTCACGTGGATAGCCTTCTCATTCGCCCAACGTCCTTCAACAGTCACACCGATGAGGTCGCAAAGCAGAGCAGTCATACCCATGCTCCATCCCACAACTTTATCAGCTTTGAGAGAAGGAGTATTTAGAGAAAATCCGCTACGGTTCGCGAAAGCTTGGTCAAGACTCCAGTTCACACCAGAAACCTCAATGTTTGCATATGGTATAAATGCAAAGTTCGAGCTATTCACAAACATATAAGCACAACCGACCGCTACCTGCCACTCTTGGTAGCTAGCATTACGATTGTTGAAATATGTCAAACCACCTGTTGGATAATCGAGGAACCAGTTTGCACTTGTGTTAGTATAGAAGTACTGAGCTTCAGCACCTACATAGAAACAGTCGCAATTCCAGAGTGTAGCACGGATACCACCACTGTATGACATCTCTGAACTAAAATCAAATTCAGTCATAACGTTAGAAAGGCCTGCGACGCCATCTTGCCAAGCATCGCTTGTTGTACGAACACGCAGACTTGTCACACCGATAGTGCCGAACAGATCGATCCAGTCACAAAGATTCACTACAATCAAGCCCGCATTAGTAGCGAGTGTGGTTGTCTGAACATCAGTGTCTGTATTTTTCGCATGTAAATGACGATTGAAGACATAGTCTCCATAAAACCCAAGGCGGATATCAAACATATCGCACCAGCTACCGCATGGATCACAAGGATCACATGACGAATCTCCAAACCAAAAATTGTTGGTGTAGAGAGACGCATCAGCAGGGTTTCCAGCCGGCAGCGCTTGCAGAGCACCACAGGTCAAAACTGTTAATACAGTTAACACGAACTTCTTCATGTATATTCTCCCTTTGTAAGGTTACTTAAATTGTCTCTAGCAACGAGCATCAGCACAACGCTGCTTCTGTTGTCTTCAACATACCCATATTTTTATTATGCGTCAAATAGGAAAGTGTTGTAATTTCAGTTTTTTGAGAAAGCAACAAACGGAACTGAGATGAAAAAGGTTTGGATCGTAACCGCAAATCGTTCAACTGCACGGGTTTTTCGCGCAGAAAATACCCACAAACTTGTTGAAATCAAAACACTTCAACATGAGGAAGGTCATCAGTATGCACGTGATGTTTACACGGACAGACAAGGTCGCGCAAGCAAAAGGCAACCTTATGGAACGGATACAATGCAAGCGCACACTTCTTTAGAAACGAAAGAGTCTGTACGTTTCGCAATGGAAATTGCGCATATGCTTGATGAAGGATACAAAGCTGGCCAGTTTGAACGCCTATATATAATAGCTAACCCTCCCTTTGTTGGAATTTTGCATGATGCCTGTAAAGGACCTATTGCGAAGTTGATTGAAAAAGAGGTGCACAAAGATCTGACTCACTGCCGAAACGAACAGATTCGGGAGTGCTTGCCCCCTGTACTATGAAATGAGTTGCATGCTATATTGTTCACGCGATGCAAACAACAATTCGTTCATTAGGTTCTTCGGGAGAAGGGGTCGGTCAAGATGAAGAGGGCAAAACCCTTTTCATCGAAGGCGCTCTTCCTGGCGAAAGGGTCACCTACACGCTTACAGATGAGAAAAAAAGCTATGCCAAGGGCCAACTCCTCCAAATTCTTGAACCTTCGAAAGAACGTGTAACGCCTCCTTGTCCCATTTTTGGTGAATGTGGGGGCTGCCATATCCAACACCTCTCCTACTCTGCTCAATTAGAGATGAAGAGGCAAAAGGTTGTCGATGCTTTGCAACGCATAGCAAAAATGGATGTTCAAGTTGCCCCTTGTCTTCCCTCCCCGATGCCATTTCACTACCGCAATAAAATCCAGCTTCCCCACACAGATGGACAGATTGGCCTCTTTCGAAAACATAGTCACCAAATCATTCCTTTAAAAACTTGTTATATCCAATGTGCATTGGGAGAAAAAATCTATGCCTGGATTAAAGATAAACTTCCAAACTCAGTCAGGCACCTTCTCATTAGAAATGCGATCTTTACTAATGAAGCATTGCTCGTTTTGGTTTCTGACGGAAAAGAAAATTTTCAGCAATTAGCAAAAGCGGTCATGGATCATTTTGAGGAAGTGAAGGGGGTTGTGCTGAATATCAATCTCCAATCGGGCAATCGCATTCTAGGATCTGTTTTCAAAACGCTCGCAGGAAGACCTTATATAATAGAGAAAATCGATGGTTTAAGCTTCAAACTCTCTGCCCCCTCCTTTTTTCAAGTGAATTCTTGTCAAGATGAACATCTCTTTGCAAAGGAGACAAGCCTCATCGAAGAGAAAGATCATGTGATCGACGCTTTTTGTGGTGTCGGGACATTGGCTCTTTTTGCTGC
>CAZXQV010000117.1:0-4547 GCA_964643195.1 uncultured bacterium
AAACCCGGCCTATGGACTTCAGGGATTTGAATGGAACGTAACAGAGCAATATCTCCAGCTACCAGCTCCAGTTTCCAAGCCTCCCTCTTTTCTCTGTAGAGGTCAGATAAATTCATAAATGCCAGATGTCTTCTAAATAAAAAACAAGCCATCCCAAAAAAGTCGGAAAGGCAAGGTTTGCTTCTAAGTTGTGAGTGTCTAGAAAATTGCTAATTGTGTGGTCATGTTCTGAAAAATAGACATTACCCATCTCATCTTCAGGATACCAATCGGAATAAAAGCATTGGTACGAGTGGAGTCCAAAGGATTCGTAAAAAGGAATTAAACTTTTGGGATCGATCACTTGACCATCAGGTCGGATGAGAACAGCTTCGGAGAGCAATTCCTGCAACTGCTGATGTGTTTTTGCGAGAGCTCCTGTCTGCAGAATCCCAGAATCAGTGTATTTAGAAAAGCCATTATGAATCTCCAGAAAGGCAACGTAATCAGGAGGTAACCGACTATTCGCAAACTGCTTTTTCAAACTCTGAATCGCTTCTGGACTCGCAGGTGGCATACCTTGAAAAAAGCCCGTAGCATCTGCCATGGAATAGACCATATGCAATTCATAGGGCTGTTCTTTGTCGACCTGACAGGCGAAAATTTCCACATTTTCTAAGTTTTCAAAGAACTCTTCGAGCGGTCGAGTGTAGCGGGCAGTATCCGTGGCAGAAAAAAGGAGTTTAGAAAGCCAAAAATCACGTGTGAACTCAAGCCTCTCTTCCTGCGGAAGGCGAGAGAGCTCAAACCAACCGCGAGGAAGTGTAGGGATATTTTTGCGCAAAGTTTCCCACTCAAAATTTCCCTCTGTAAGAGAAATTACCTTGTGAAAAATGTCCCTCGAAGGGTCTCCTGGAAAGCCAACCACAACGATTATTGTGTATGAAAAAGAATATTAAGCAAGCTTTCCTTCGTCTTTGGGAACAGACACCCGCTCTTTGCATTTCAATACCAGTGACTTTAGGGTCACTTTTTGCTCTAGAAAAAATTTTAGCCCTCTTTCTATTACCTCTTTTTTTGCTCACTGTTGAAAGAGCAAAAATTCCACAAATGACCCTCCTCTTTTTACTCCCACTCCCTTTTATCCACATTCCTCATAGTTCTGTCGAGGGTAAAGGCACTTTCATTGTAGATTCTATCTCAGCGTCCAAGAGCCATTTCAAGAATGGTTATTGCCACCGTGGTCGCTTCTCTTTTGATGAAAAAAAGAAGGGTTGTAATCTGCCCTGCTTTGTTTTTGCAAGCGAAGAGCTTTCTTCATTTCGCACAGAAGCTATTGTAACGCCGAAAAATAGAGGCTACCACCTGATCACTACAAAAAGAGAAAACAGCGATCACTTCTCTCTTTTGAAATACCGCCTAAAGGCAAAAAAATGGGTCAAGACCTACATCCAAAAAAGAATCAAAAATAGAGAGGCTGCTCAATTTCTGATCGGGATCTTTGCTGGAGAAATGGAAGATAAATTGATGCTGTCAAACTTCTCTAAACTCGGACTTACGCATCTTCTAGCTATTTCTGGATTACATTTCGCATTGATCACACTCTTTTTTCGAAAGCTACTCTTTTTCCTTCCTAATAAGCTCAGCATCATTGCATTGCTTTTGATTGTCACAAGCTACTATCTCTTTATCGGCAATAGTCCTTCAGTACAAAGGGCTTGGATATTCACTTTGATTGTCTACTCTGGTCAACTTTTCGACCGTGAGGGTAATAGTCTGAATACTCTTGGTGTGGCGCTGCTGATCGCCACAATGCTCAATCCTTTTTCATTGTTGACACTGAGCTTCCAGCTAACTTTCCTAGCAACAGCAGGGCTTATACTTTTTTACCATCCACGCAAAAAGCCTCTTAAAATGGTATTAAAACACTCTACATTCTGGCAGGTGGGATTCATTTGTTCTACTCTACTGAAGCGTTCCTTCTTATTGACAGCCGCTGTCCATCTATTCATTTTGCCTCTTTTGCTCTTCCGTTTTCACAATTTTTGCCCACACACAGTCTTCTATAACCTTTTCTTTCCAACAATGGCTAGCTTCTCATTATTGCTGCTGCTTCTTGGTTTTATTTTTCCACCTCTCCATATTTTCAATAGTTATTATACGGGTGCTCTGCTCTGGATTGTAGAAAATCCTCCCCTATTGTTGCCTGGACTTTTTTTTGAGTCTGTTCCACTCATCCTCGTAATTTTCTTAACTCTGACTATTCTCACATGGGGAATTCATCACCGATTTTCATCTAAATCATACATATAGTTGGTCTATAAAGCTGTTGCTAAAAATATTTTTTGTGATATACCCAAAAACATGAAAAAACTGCTGATTTGCGCCCTATTCCTTATATCTGTAACCGCATTTGCAAGAGAAATACGAGGACCTGTCTATATCATTCATGCTGATGTAGGACTGTTTAGAATGATCAATGAGAGCGAAGGCATGCTGATACTGGATAATCTTTCTCAGACAGTTCCTTTCGTAAATAACCAAAAGACATTCAAAATAGGAGCTCGGCGGTTAACTGAGTTCATGAACATCTGGGCCGCTGGCGGCAAACTCCATTATAATGATGATCCACCTGATGCTCAGCTACTTTACTACAACCAAATCAAAGCTGCTTATGTTGAACTCCTAGTAGAGCTTGTTGAGATTAGTTTTAGTGAAAATATGAGTTCAATCACATTCAAAGTGAATTTTTTCCAACAAGCTTCTTCTATTCCAAATGAGTTAGGTGAGGTAACACTATTCGTCGACTGTTTTCCCTTCTGCATCTAGCTTTTCTCCTATTTGAGAAAGAGGCCTGAAGGGAGGAAAGGCTATATAGCTGATTGAGCTATATCACACACCGATTCTGATCTTGTTGACGTTAGAGGGAAATGAGTGCCTTTCTGAATCTAGCACTTTAACGAAAAAGCAGTCTAATACTTAATCAACTTGCGAATCGCTGATTCGATTTCAGCGGGCTGAGGTAGTACTTCGTTCTCTAACGTCTTGCTATAAGGAACTGCACTTTCAAATCCACAGACACGCGAAAGAGGTGCATCGAGGAAAGGGAATCCAGCCTCCGCTAGACGAGCAATCACCTCAGCACCAAAACCGCCGCTTCCCGGCGCTTCTTGCACCACAAGCAGCTTTCCTGTCTTTTTCAGTGAGTTCAAAACAGTCTCTGTATCTAGAGGGACGAGTGTACGCAAATCGACCACTTCGATAGAAATATTTTCGAATGCCAATTTCTCTGCAATCTCGTTCGCAACCATCACCATCATACCCCAAGCGACGATGGTGAGATCTGTACCTGGATGGACAATGTTGGCTTGACCAAAAGGCAAAAGAAAATCTTTAGAAGGTTCTGCTCTTGCTGCAAATTTTTGCTGACGGTAGAGCGCTTTGTGTTCTAGGAAAACTACGGGATTAGGATCACGAATCGCCGTCTTCATCAATGCTTTCGCATCTGCAGCGTTGCTTGGCATCACCACTTTGAGGCCAGGACAGTGTGCGATAAAACCCTCAATGCTCTGGGAGTGGTAAGGACCACCTTGGATATAACCGCCACAAGGCATACGCACCACGATCGGGACAGAGAACTCACCATTCGATCTGTAGAAAATGCTCGCCGCTTCGTTAAAAAGCTGGTTGATACCTGTCCAGAGATAATCTGCAAACTGCACTTCAGCAACGGGCTTATGCAATCCGTCAAGACTCATTCCAATGGCAGCACCCACAATCGTTGATTCCGCAAGAGGTGTGTTGAAGCAGCGATTTTCTCCATACTTCTCAGTTAAACCACGGGTAGCGCCAAAAACTCCCCCTTTGCCGTGAGCCACATCTTGGCCAAAAGTGACAACGTAAGGGTCATGTTCCATCTCTTCATCGATCGCATGATTGATCGCATCGATGAACGCCACTTTCTCACCAGAAGGCGTTTCACAAGAAAGGCTTGCTTCAAAAAAAGCAAAAACGTTCTGTCTACCACTTCCTTCAGGAGGGAAGGGCACTTTCTCTGCTTCTAGAGCAGCAGCTTCTATTTTTTCTTTAGCGGCGGTGTGGTAGCTTTCAATCTCTTCATCACTCAATCCCATCTCTTTTTGAAGACGTGGGATTGGATCTTTCTCCCAGTGAATCTCAAGTCCATATTTGCGCGGGTCATCGCTGTTGCTGTGAGAACCTAAACGTGGCACATGAGCCATGATCAAAGTTGGCCCCTCTTTTTCTCTTCCACGCTTCACTGCACTTTCCATGGCTGAAGAAAGCTCTTCTTGATCTGTGCCATCGATGTTATAGACTTCAAGTCCACTATACCCACGTACTACATCGATCATAGTCCCACCAGCGCTCTGCTCATGGGATTGTACGGAAATCGCTATACCATTATTTTGTACTACAAAGATGACAGGAAGTTTGTGAATCGCTGCGAAGTTCAGACTTTCATGGAAATCACCTTGAGAGGTTGCTCCATCGCCACAAGAGACGTAAACAACTTCATCTTTATCTAAATTTTTGATCGCCCAAGCCTT
>CAZXQV010000118.1:0-4423 GCA_964643195.1 uncultured bacterium
TATAACAATAAGCATAATCATGAGAATGGTGAACATAATAACGACGGGAACTCGAATAACGAGAGTTGGAACTGCGGCACTGAGGGTGAAACAAAAGATCGTGACGTCAATAAATTGCGCACAAGACAGATGCGCAATTTTATTTTCACTCTCATGATTTCACATGGCATTCCAATGATCCTGATGGGTGATGAATATGGGCGCACTAAGAAGGGCAACAATAACTCATGGGCTCAGGGCGTTGAGATCAATGGTTTTGACTGGCATGTCAAAAGTCCTCTGACAGATTTTGTCAGGAAGATGATCCAAATCCGGAAGACTTATTTTGAGAACGATGCTGGAATCTATTGGTACGGTGTGAATTTAAATGACCCCGACTGGTCTGCACATAGCCGTTTTATGGCATTCACAAGGGGTAATCTATATATTGCGATCAATGCTTGTTATAACAAGATCGATGCGCAACTCCCTCCGGGCAAGTGGCATTGTCTCGTAAACACTGCCGAACTCAAAAGTGATCCACATGTCTATGGGGATCGATACAGATTAAAGCCTCATTCGGCACTCTTATTGGTAAAAATTGGAGAGAAGTCTGAAGAGCGACAAAATGAAGAGCAATCAAGCTGAAAATGGCTCAATATTTAAAAAAATAAACCACCTGAAAAGTGAGACATCCCACTTTTCAGCCATATAGCTGAATCAGTACAAAATTGCAGTGTTTGACCGTGCCAAAACTCTCGCGCCTCAACAATCCTAAATGACCCAATGTTAGAAATATGGAGTCATTGAGGATTATTCAGTCGCGAGACTTTCGTGTGGGTGCAACACTGCAATTTTGTACTGATTCAGCTATACATCTATCGCAGAGCAACCTGCTCTGCTGTCAACCCAAGCGTTGAATGAGGAAAGCTCTCTGACAAGATACGCTTCGCATCACAACCTCTTGAGGCCAACTCAACAGCCTTCGATAATGGAAGACGTAAGTCCACCAAACTATCCTGGCCCCTCACATTCTGGACAATCATAAATGGAGTCCAGTCAACCGCCTCATCTATACCACTATTATTGTGCGTCACTCCATAACCGCAATAGCCACTCTCTCTCGCAGTCACATCCCAAAACATTCCTTTGCTTTGATTTTCAAAGACTTGAGCAAAAATGCGCGTACGCTCGACAATTGCAAGGGCAGCTCCTGCTTCTCTCGAAACCGGCTGCTGATACTTGACTGCTAAGACTGATTTAACAAAGTCTTCCATTGGTGTTTCATTAACGATTGTCAATTGACCCGATTGATCTAAAACAACTGAGATGGACCCAGTATACTGAAAGCCATTTACAAAGAAGTGAGTCTGCGGCGATGTAGGCACAACAGTCAAGTATGCTACATCAGGAAACTCTTCGCCCCAACGCAAACCACAGTCAATTCCGTGGATCACATAACGCTTGCCGACCCCCCCACCGCTTAGCAGCGTTGGTGTATCACAATCACGCCTAATCACCCGATAAGGACCCTTAACCTCTAATAAAGCAGCATTCACTCCACCAGCTAACAAGACACGCACTCTTGGACCTTCAACATGTGCCGTCTTAGCTGAGGCAGACCCAGACACCTTCGGAGCAGCCACTAATGGTACAGTCAATAATGTGATCGCCAAACAAACAACTCTCATCTTTATCCTCAAAATAAATTGTCTTTTTCTTTTTTTCCTAAGTGCGTATAGGCCAGCGGTGTCGCAACACGCCCCCTCGGTGTACGCTTCAAAAAGCCAAGACTGATCAGAAAGGGCTCATATACCTCTTCTATAGTCTGGCTTTCTTCACCAATCGCCACAGCCAACGTATTCACCCCAACGGGGCCGCCAACATAATGATCAATAATAACATTTAGAATTTTTTTGTCGATCTCGTCGAGCCCTTTTTCATCAATGGCAAGCATTTGCAATGCATTTTTTACAACCAGGAGAGTCACCCTTCCACTTGCTTTCACCTGCGCATAATCGCGCACCCACTTGAGTAAGTTGTTGGCAATACGTGGAGTACCTCGGGAACGAGAGGCTATTTCAAGGGCACACTCTGCCTCCATCTCCAGTTTCAAGATTTTACCAGAACGCAACACAACTTTTTCTAAAAAGGGCGGGGTATAGTAGTCAAGGCGACCATTGAAAATAAAACGCGAACGCATCGGAGCAGATAAAAGGCCGCTGCGTGTTGTTGCCCCCACAAGGGTGAACCGATTGAGCTTAACTTGGCAAGATCGCGCGTTCGGACCACTATCGATCATGAGATCGAGAGTAAAATCTTCCATCGCTGGATAAAGATACTCTTCAATTGCACGACTCAATCGATGGATTTCATCGATGAAAAGAATATCCCCATCTTGCAAGTTGGTTAAAATACCAGCGAGATCCGCAGCTTTCTCTAACATCGGCCCACTTGTAATCACAATGGAGCTCGCCATCTCTTTGGCAATAATGTTGGCAATCGTCGTTTTCCCAAGGCCAGGTGGCCCCGAAAGGAGACAGTGCGCCAATGGTTCTTTCCTCTGCCGCGCGGCTTCGATCATGACAGCAAGTCGTCCTTTAATCTCATCTTGTCCAACGAATTCAGAAAAGTTTTGAGGTCTGAGTGGCACTTCAAATGAGGGATCTTCCCGCCCAAAAGTGGATTCGACGAAATTTTCCTTGTGCTGCGTCATAAGAAGTAGGATAATCATTCTCTTCATTAGTGTATACCCAAAATGTGGAGCGGAAATGTCAATTAAAGAAGATGCTTGGATCAAGAGAATGGCTGAAGAATATGGTATGATTGAACCATTTGAACCCGTTCAAGTACGCAACGGTGTGAGCTATGGACTATCGAGCTACGGTTATGATGTCCGCATTTCTAATGAATTCAAAGTCTTCACAAATGTATACAATTCGATTGTCGACCCGAAGAATTTCACAGAAGATTCTTTCGTGGATATTATCGCAGATACTTGCATCATTCCTCCTAACTCTTTTGCACTTGCGCGTACAATCGAGTACTTCCGCATCCCACGCAACATATTGACTATCTGTTTGGGAAAATCAACCTATGCCCGCTGTGGTATTATCGTCAACGTCACTCCTTTTGAACCTGAGTGGGAAGGGCATGTGACCATCGAAATCTCTAATACAACACCACTCCCAGCGAAAGTTTATGCCAATGAAGGGATTGCTCAAGTGCTCTTTTTTGAAGCGGCACATGAATGTATGACCTCTTACAAAGACCGCAAAGGTAAATATCAAGGACAGCGTGGGATTACTGTTCCAACCGTATGATGGTCGGTATGAATTTATGAATCAGCGTTCTAAGCTATTTGATTCTGTTATCATTTCCTCTTGGTGGGTCATACTCTACTTCCTTGCGCTCTTTTTCCTTTATGATCAAGCAACTGCCAAACGTAATCGTGAGGTCCGACGGCTGCATCAAAAATACGCTGTATTGGAGCTTCAAAAAGATGAGATAAAAGGTCAATTAGAGGAGTTACAACTAAGGAAAGCGAGCCAAGGAGACCCTCTTTGGACAGAGCTACTTCTGAGAGAAAAACTGGGACTTGTGGGTGAAAACGAAACGAAGGTGATGTTTCAATGATTGCTTTAAAAAGGTATTCACTACCCATGGAAGCAGTTTATAATCGATTCACAACCGTCTACATCAAAAGGAGCAAAAATGAATCACAAACCTAAAATTCTCTGTTTCGCAGGTTCACTGCGCAAAGATTCCTTCAATAAAAAAGTTGCGCAGATTGCGAAGGAGGGTGCTGAAAAAGCTGGAGCGACCGTAACCTACATTGACCTGCTTGACTATGAGCTTCCCCTATATAATGGTGACTTAGAGGCAGTCTCAGGGATTCCGGAAAATGCTATGAAACTCAAAGCACTCTTCATGGAGCATGATGGTCTTTTGCTATCGCTTCCGGAATATAATAGCAGCATGTCAGCGGTTTTCAAGAACTGCATCGATTGGGTGTCACGTCCAGCTCCAGGGGAAAAAGCCTATCTCTGCTGCTTCATCGACAAAGTGGTCGCGCTGCTCAGCGCCTCTCTTGGTGAACTTGGAGGTTCACGCAATCTTCCACAAGTACGACTGCTGTTTCAAAATGTTGGGAGCATCGTCCTTCCAAAGCAAAAGTGCATCGGGAAAGCAGACCAAGTATTTCAATCGGGTAGCCCTTCTTCAGAAGTTAGAAAAGAGATTGAAGAAATGGGGGCACAACTTGCAAACTTTTTGAAGCGGCTATCGTGAGTATAGCCGATTCAGTTTGAATTGATAACTCAGCTTACGCACTTTTTCTCTCACCGATAGGGCTGCAGCCAATCTACAGTCGATCACTCCTTAACGCAATTGATTGAACGCAACATAGGCGTTGGCTGTCGGAGCAAAGTGGAATTGCAGCAAA
>CAZXQV010000119.1:0-4380 GCA_964643195.1 uncultured bacterium
GTAAAAACGTTTCGCTTCGCCAAGAGGTGTAATTTCATTGGCAAATCCCCAGAACATTAAGCTTAACATCACAGAGCCCCAGAGTTCAGCTAGTACGTAGAACGCAGCGAAGGTCCAGTTACGGAGAATTGCAATCATCCCCATCATACCTGCAGGCAGCGCCGCTTGCAGGTTATCTGCAAACAGTGTTGGGTGTAGAATGTCGCGGTTAGGATAAATAACAGTGGGGAAGAGAGCAAAGAAGATCAAGAAGGGTGCGATCACCGCGTAAAAGAGCTTCTGCCTGCTCAAAATATTACTAAGCTTTGCATAGAAGAGCATGAAGAGAATGGCACATGGAACTACTAGCCATACCTTAATAAAAGGAATAGCCTCAGCCCCTGAACCAGGCGCTGTCACGATCAACGTGTCTTTTGTATCTCTCAAAATTGTATAATTGAAAGAAATACAGAAAAACATCAGGAACATAGGAAGAATCTTTTTGAGTTCGAATGCATGAATGGGCCAAAAAAATGAGCGCCATTTGCCGAATTCTTTTTGTGCTGTATTGGACATCTATATTTGCCTCTAATGGTTTACAAAAGAGTATCAGTATACCAGAAAGTGAATAGAAAGCAACAAAAAAAAACGGTATTGATATATATAAAATTTTAATCGATTAGGCATTTCAGCAAGAAACTGAAATGCCTAAAAATCAATCTAGATCGCTGAAAAGCCCTGGAGCATTTTGCAATGTGGAAATGGATTCTACATAGTTTGTCCAGAGTTCAGAGCAAATTTGGTTATTGCGAATAGAGCGAATGAGCTCGCGCTTTAAAGCGGGCAAAGAACGCTTTGGGCTGAATCGTGCAAGAACATCAGAATCTCCTGTACGGCGCGCCAAATCAATTACTTTTTCAATGTCTGTACGTGTGAAACTCACAAAATCCCTTCTTTTGCGCGAGCCGCGTGGCGCACGTGGCTTTGGATGAAGAGCTCTTGGCACTTCAACTTTTATAATGTTATCATCAATCAATTTAAACAATTGATTTGGGTCTGAATTTTTTATTTTACGCATTGTAAAATGGTGCATATAGCCACCAGATGGTCCAGGTATATATTTACAAAGATCATTCTCTTTGTTCCCAGCCACTTTTTTAATCGCTTTCTCTAGCAGTTTTTCCAGTTCTTCTTTCCTAATCTTTCCAAGTGTGGCCATCAGTTACCTTCCTTTACAATATATTCCAGTCCAAATTAGTTAACTAATTGGCGCTTTTTTTTCCATTAAAAATCGATCAACGTTGAAAATTTTTTCTTTCACGTGAACAATATTTCCCTCTAGCAATTGAAATGATTATTGATCGATCAGGTTAAATCTGAAATAATTTTATACCCAATTGAGTTGAAAAAGGCCAATTTGGATGCGCCAAAGCCTCGGGATTGATCGATCCCAAGTATGTTAAATTTTTACTATTATAGGTCCAAATCCCTATTTGGGCATAAAAATTAGAAACTCTCATTTCGAAGAAATAGCAAATAGTTTATAAATGAGGACTTCACAATGAAACGGCTGTTTATACTAATCCTTTTTCTCGCCTCATGCGCTCAAGAGAGTCGTGTCGCAGAAGAACGTAATTGGCGTTCTGCAAATGGACGTGTCAAAGTGCTAGCTACGACTGGGATGATCAATGATCTCGTCGCACAAATTGGGGGAGAAGATGTTGATACTATACCCCTTATCCGAGGTGAATTAGACCCTCATAGTTATGAACTAGTGAAAGGGGATGATGAAAAATTTGCTCGAGCTGATATTATTTTTTACAATGGTCTCGGCCTTGAACACTCTCTGAGTCTAAGGCGCCAACTCGAGGGGAAATTAAAAGCCATTTCTGTGGCTGATACCCTACTTGAAGAAGATTCTTCCCTTATTTTAGTTATTGATGGACAATATGATCCCCATGTTTGGACCGATCTTTCTCTTTGGGCTCGGATCGTGGATCCAATGGTTGCAGCGCTCTCACAGGCAGAACCAGCCAAGGCGGCCCGTTTTCAAGAGAGGGGAGAGCGTTTAAAGCAAAAGATGTTAGATCTTGACCACCTTGCTTTTCAGCGTCTCCAAGCAATTGATTCTAACAGACGTTATTTGGTGACTAGTCATGATGCCTTTAACTATTTTACAAGGCGTTATTTGAGAACCCCAGGTGAAGAAAATTGGAGGCGTCGTTGTCGAGCTCCTGAGGGTTTAGCTCCAGAGGCGCAGCTTTCTGTAACAGACATCATCTCTGTTATCGATCACATCAAAGAGCATAAGGTCTCGGTGCTTTTTCCTGAGACGAATGTTTCCCGAGACTCGCTAAAAAAGATTTTGTCAGCAGCAGGGGGATCAGTCAGAATGTCTCAGCAGCCGTTATATGGTGATGCAATGGGAGAGGGCCAAAGTTATTTAGAAATGATGGAACATAACATTTCTGTCATCGCACATGAGTTGAATGGAGAATATTGCGTTAAAATTAAATAGCCTCGATGTCTTTTACGAAAAGATTCCTGTGCTACAAAAACTATCGATGGAAGTGAGAGCTGGTGAGCTTGTCGCAATCGTCGGTCCCAATGGAGCGGGCAAAAGCACACTCTTGAAGGCTATCCTTGGTCTTGTGAAAAAAGCACGAGGTAGTATCACCATCTTTGGTGAACCCGTCAAAAAAGTGCGAGCGCGTATTGCTTATGTTCCGCAGTGTGAATCTGTTGACTGGGATTTTCCAATCACTGTCTTTGATCTAGTACTGATGGGCTGTTTTAGAAGGAACCGCTTTAGACTTTGGGCAAGTCGCACTGAGAAGCAAGAAGTTTATAAGGCTTTAAAAGAGGTGGGTATGGAAGCTTTTGTCGATAGGCAGATCAGCCAACTCTCTTGTGGTCAAAGGCAGAGGGCTTTTTTAGCAAGGGCATTAGTGCAAAAAGCAGATATCTATTTCTTAGATGAGCCTTTTGCAGGGATCGACGCTGCTTCAGGAAAACAAGTTTTGAAAACTCTACACGCTTTGCGTGATAGTGGGAAAACATTGCTTGTAGTACACCACGATCTTGATAGTGTTTCGACCGATTTTGATGCTGTGATCCTGATCAATAAACAGCTCATCGGTTACGGCCCCACAAAAGAAATGTTTACCCCAGATCTTATAAAACAAACTTATGCAACTGTTTGACTTTTTAACAGATCCTGTTCTGCGAGGCCCGACGATAGGGACGATGTTAATGGCTGTTTCAGCATCATTGATTGGGGTCTTGCTTTTTTTGCGCAAGCGTTCCTTGATAGCAGAAACCCTTTCCCACGCTACCTATCCTGGGGTGATGATTGCTGCTGCTTGTGGTCTCGAGCATTTGTCGATTTGGATTTTAGTCGCAGCTTTCATTGCTGCCATTTTGGGTTATCAAACGATAGAGCTTCTGCAACAGCGCTTTCGTGTGCGTACCGACGTCGCGCTTACATTTGTGCTTGCCTCCTTTTTTGGTATAGGGGTCACCATTGCAAGCATTGTTCAACACACACATACCTCTGCTTATCGTCAAGTGCAAACCTACCTCTTTGGTCAAGCTGCAACGATGAGTGATCAGCATATTGTGATCTACAGTTTGCTTTCTCTCTTCGTGATTGCCCTACTCATGCTCTTCTTTCGTCCTCTTTTTGCTGCAACTTTTGATCAGGGTTTTACCCGTGTTGTGGGTTTGGGAAATAAGGGTATTGAGATTCTTTTCCTCTTGCTTGTTGCTCTCTCTGTTGTTATTGGGATCAAAAGTGTAGGTGTTGTTTTGCTTTCTGCTATGTTTATCGCTCCAGCAACTGCGGCGCGCCAATACACAAATAAGCTTTCGATGATGTTTGTATTGGCAGCTGCTTTTGGAGCTTTGAGTGGATTCTTGGGCAGTTACCTATCTGTTGTGCTCTCTAAGCCACAGCTATCCCTACCGATTGGACCTATGATCGCAATCGTAGCCTCTGGATTTGCTTTAATTTCACTTGCGATTGCGCGCATCCGGAGGGTTTTTTATGAATCCCTACAGCGATCTTAATGTCTTCTCCTTCTTCGGGACCTTTTTCAAAAGACTCTTTTTGGCTTTTCCTGGAGGTTTTGCTTCTGATGAAGTGCAACTTCTTTTGCTTGTAGGTGTTGCGCTTTCTGGTGGTCTTGTTGGAACTTTTCTTGTTTTGCGTCGTATGACAATGCTGGCTAATGCTCTATCTCACACGATTCTTTTTGGAATAGTGGTTGCTTTTTTGCTGTTGAGCCGTGGCTTTGGGCCGTTAGATATTCCGATTTTGATGGTGAGTTCTCTTCTATGTGGTCTGCTGACCACCTTTTGCACCAACTTTCTTGCTCGATCTATGAAGCTGCACGAGGATGC
>CAZXQV010000120.1:0-4371 GCA_964643195.1 uncultured bacterium
CCTGAATTTTTTGGAGAGAACGTCTTTGATGAAAGCAAGCAAAAAGAGTATCTAACACCAGAGAGTTTCAAAGCGTTACAAGAAGCTATTCAATCGGGAAACGGACTCACTGCTCAGTTTGCAGATGCGATCGCAATCAAAATGAAAGAGTGGGCAATCAAACGAGGTGCTACGCATTTCTGCCATTGGTTTCAGCCTCTTACAGATCTCACTGCTGAAAAGCATGATGCTCTTTTTTCCCGATCAAAAGAGGGGAAGGGAATCGCTGTTTTCAATGGTTCGATGTTAACACGCGGAGAGCCTGATGCAAGTAGTTTTCCAAATGGTGGATTGCGGGTCACTTTTGAAGCACGCGGTTATACAGCCTGGGATCCGAGTAGCGCTGCATTCATCTTTGGCAATACTCTGGTTGTTCCCACTATGTTTCTCAGTTGGAAGGGTGATGCGCTAGATAAAAAAACGCCTTTACTCCGCTCTATGGAATGCCTCAATAGCCAAGCGTTGCGTCTTTTAAGACTTTTCGGTGATAAGACTACTAAAAGAGTCATTCCGACGCTTGCTGGTGAGCAAGAGTACTTTCTTATCGACAAGAATTTTTACCATCTTCGACCTGATCTCATTGCTACAGGACGAACACTGTTCGGTGCGAATCCTGTAAAAGGCCAAGATCTTCAGGATCAATATTTTGGAGTGATTCCAAGACGTGTGATGAGTGTCATGGAGGAATTGGAATATGAGTTGATGAGGGTGGGTGTGCCCGTTCAAACGAGACATAATGAGGTAGCTCCTGCGCAGTATGAGATAGCGATACAGTATCAGAACGCTCCATTAGCTGCTGACTATAACATGTTTCTGATGGAACTCCTCCAATTTGTTGCTGAGAAAAATGGGATGAGTTGTCTTTTACATGAAAAACCATTTGCTGGGATTAATGGTTCTGGTAAGCATTGCAACTGGTCTCTTGCGACAGACGGCGGACACAATCTGTTAGAACCAGGTGATTCGCCCCAAGACAATGCTCAATTTCTACTCTTTTCTGCTGCGGTTATACGGGCTGTCTATCACTATGCGGCACTTTTGAGAGTGAGTGTGGCATCAGCAAGCAATGATCATCGTTTGGGGATGCATGAGGCACCTCCGGGGATTATCAGCGTCTTTTTAGGTGAGCAGCTCTTCGATATATTTGAGCAGTTGATGGATGGAAAAGAGCGGGCTGCGAAGAATGGGGGGCAGTTGAAGTTGGGTGTTTCAACTCTTCCTGAGATTCCACGCCACTCTGGAGATCGCAATAGAACGAGTCCCTTTGCATTCACGGGTAACAAGTTTGAGTTTCGAGCGGTGGGTTCGATGGCGAATCTAAGCACACCTGGAACGGTTTTGAATACGATTGTTGCGGATTCTCTTGAGTATTTTGCTGACAAGTTAGAGAAGGCTTCTGATTTTCATGCAGAGTTGCAAAAGATTCTAACAGAAGAGATTAGTGAGTTTTGGCCTGTTGTTTTTGAAGGAGACAACTATAGCCAGCAGTGGCATGCGGAGGCGAAAAAGAGGGGATTACCGAATATCCATGATACTGTAGAGGCTGCAGAAGTTTATCTCGCTCCTACTACAATTGCGCTTTTTGAAAAATTCAACGTCTATTCGCAGCGCGAGCTTGAGAGTCGCTATGAAATCATGCTGGAAAAATATGTAACACACATTGGCATTGAGGCGCGTGTCGCTTCGCAGATTGTCCATACGCAGATTTTCCCAGCGGTGCTAGATTATGTCAGGAGGCTTGGTGAGGCGCTCAGGTTTATGCCGAAGATGGACCAATCACTTCTTCATCAAATCGAAGATGAGATTGATGGTCTTAAAAAGAGATTGGAGCATTTAGACGCTTTGATGCCACATAGACGACAGAGTGATGATATTGAAGAGCAAGCGATTTTTGCGCGTGATCATGTATTAAAAGCGATGCGAGAGTTAAGAGTTCATGCCGACGCTCTGGAGCTTTTGATCGATGATTTTTCCTGGCCTCTTCCAAAATATGACGAAATGCTCTTTATCCGGTAGGGCGCGGTCAATGATTGTACTGATTCAGCTATATATTTCTGGAATTTGATTTTGTCACCTCTCTCCTCTGAAGCAATCCCATTGAGCGAGCTATTATTATCAACTTATTTTTTCCTTTTCAGGGATGAGGAAAAAAATATAATTTTTTAGTAAATTTCATTGAAAGCTTTTGTTAATATATGTTAGGATATTTTTAGGATTTTTGAATTAGAAATAGGTATTTTGTGGCTGGAGCTGTTCGTGAGTCTCTCTCTTTGACTGATTTATCGCATAAGAATAGTCTATCTTCAGCTATCGCTATCGCGGTTCTTGTTGGTGCAACTGCTTTGATAGTTTTAGCAGCTCTTGGCAAATTGGGCTGTAATAGGAGTCGAGGATTCATAGGTGGAATGACAGCGGGAGGAGGCTTAGCTTCTTCTGCTCTTTTATTCCTTATTATTTCTGCGGTTAAAAATTCTCATAGTTTAAAAAACACAAATAAACAGCATGATGAGTTATATCAAAGATTAAATGCTCTGGAGCGGCAAGTATCCTGCTTATCTACCTCAATCCCTGGGGAGCTTACCGTCAGCTCAGAGACAATGACAGGTTTACACAAAAGAATAAAGGAATTAGAGCAAAACAGTAGTATTGGTGCAGAGAGGGCTGATTTAGGGCAAAGAGTTAATCAGTTCGATGAGTTATATCAAAGATTAAATGATCTGGAGCAGCAAGTATCCAGCTGCTTATCTACCTCAATCCCTGGGGAGCTTACCGTCAGCTCAGAGGTAATGACAGATTTACGCACAAGAATAGAGCAATTAGAGCAAAACAGCAGTATTGGTGCAGAGAGGGCTGATTTAGCGCAAAGAGTTAATCAGTTGGATGAGTTATACCAAAGATTAAATGCTCTGGAGCGGCAAGTGTCCAGCTGCTTATCTACCTCAATCCCTGGGGAGCTTACCGTCAGCTCAGAGGTAATGACAGATTTACGCACAAGAATAGAGCAATTAGAGCAAAGAATCGGTCTTACTGGAGAGAACGCTGGTTTGGGGGAAAGGTTTAATCAGCTGAAGAGGCAAATAGACGAAATCCAGCTATCTTTGGCAGGTCTGAACCAGCAGTCTATTGAAGAAATAAGAAGAGAGCTCGATGCTCTTCGCATTAGAGTGGAACAGTTGACTTCGACCAAACCAGATGCACCCTCAAGCGCAACCGCAGGGGGAGCTCTTGGGTCTACTGCTTCTGCCAGGGAGACTCTGGTCATGCAACATCGTGAAAGCTTCAGAAGTGCTATTGAAAATTTGAATAAAAATATAGATCTTGGCAGAATTTTTGATCCATCCTCAATCAATTTCAACACGAAAGTAAGTGTCGATGACGCTATTGCTAAATATGACCTTTTCTTGATAAAGCCTTCTAGTACAGCAGATCGTTGCCCTCCGTTTTTTGATGAGAGCCCCAACTACATTTGCGTAACACCCTGCCGCGATCGAGGAGGGCAAGAATCTGTTACAGCTTGGTTAGAAGCTAACTATGAATTATATCTTAATTACTGTACAGCATTAGTATCTCAACTCGCCATATTATTCTTAACAACGGATCACCCCCGCAGTCGTAGTAGTTACGAGGTTGAGATGCGTGGGACAGTACGTCTAAACTACCATAACCAACAGGATGATGGATGGAGTGGTCTTTATTTGGGCTGTCCTAGACAAGCTCGTCCTATCTTAGATAGGTATTTCTCCGCAGCGAAGGAACCCATTGGCAACGGTCAGGAGGCAATAGATAGACTAGAGGAGTGGCGGGCTAGGACCAGACGTTTTCGAAACAATCCATACTTGACTTTCAACAATCGTTGTTTGGTACTACTCAAACCCCATAAGAAATGGACGGAGGCAGAAATTCGCGAAGTAACTGTTTACGTAGATTGGTGTAATCACTTATTAGAGAGAGAAGAAGACGCGGGTTATTATTTCTATCCACCACGTCACCAACGATATCTCCGGTTTTCAGATGGGCAACTACAACCCTTTATAGAAAAGGAGCTGCATCAGAATTTCGATAAGACGCAAACTATAGAGTTCTGGGAGAAAGTATCGCGTCGATTGCATCAAGATATTTGTCCTCCAGAGGACTGGTTAGGGGGAGGACAGCAACGTGGTGGTGGCAACGCCCTCTTTTTCAGCTTTTAATATCGGCACCTCGACTTTGTACAAATCTTTGGGTGGCGCGCTCCGGTGCGCCACCCGTGCGACCGGTATGTCGCTAAACTAGAAGGTGAAAGTCCTTCACGGGCTCTAGTAAGGAGAACCGTTAGAGAAGGCAAGGGTGTCC
>CAZXQV010000121.1:0-4347 GCA_964643195.1 uncultured bacterium
AAAAAGAGATTGGGAATTGCTCCCACAAGAAACATCATAATCCCCTCTCCGAAAAATCCGTAGAGAATCAGACGGGGCAATTTCATGCGGTGCAACATGGACGGATAAATCGCCACCACACCCAGAATGAAAAACAGCCCTATAAAGCCATAGAAAAAGCCCAACTCACTGCTTGAAAATTCATACCTCTCTCCTAGATAAATCGCCAAGAGCTGATAGAATATCGCAACACTCAACTGGAAGCAGAAAAGAATGATCACAAGTGGGCGAAGATGCCGATCTTTAAACGCATCGACGAAAATGATCACAGGCCTAAAAAAGCCAATTTTCTTTTCAGGTCTTACTGTGTATGTCTCATTGAAAACTCTAAAAAGCCAAATAAAAGCGAGCAATGCAACCAAAGAAATGAATAGGAAAGAGTAGATATAACCACCGTTTTCTAAGAAAAAAGATAGGGTGAAAAAACCAACAACAAGTGGTCCAAAAATCAAACCGATATTGTTCGCGAGTGTAATGAGCGCCATATTCCACTTCTTATCCTCATGAGTTGAAATATCAGCAACCGCTGCCTGAGCAAGAGGCTGACAACCCGCAAAAAGACCCGAAAGGGCACGCATGACTAAAAAGAGAGAAAGACTTTGGATGACTAATGAAAAACCCATCAACAGATAACAAATAAAGATCCCAACCAAAGTCACCAACAGAATGCGTTTGCGTCCATATTTATCGGAAAGATCTCCTAACATCGAAGCGCCAAAAAACATAAAGAGCGGATAGAGCAAATAGGCCAAACCTTGATAAAAATGGCGCCCAACAACGTGGCCAAAAATACCAGCATCTCCAAACATGGCTGTCACAAGTGGATAGACAAAGCCAAAACCAGCATAGTCTACGATGATCGCCAATAAAGCAGGCGCAACTCGAGGTAATTTTTCGTAAATTTCTTTCATAGAATCTCGAACATACATTATAGAAAATATTATGAAAGCAGAAATGTTTGAAAGGGTCGGGAAGCCTCTTGAACTACGGGATATCCCCATACCTGAACCCAGTTCTGATCAAGTTTTGATCAAAGTTGCTGTTTGCGGAATCTGTCGCACAGATCTTCACATTTTTGATGGTGAGCTCAATAATCCCAAACTTCCACTGGTAATGGGTCACCAAATCATTGGCAAAGTAGTGAAAATCGGCAATCAGGTTTCCGGCATTGCTATTGGCGATCGCGTGGGGGTTCCCTGGCTTGGAGGTAGCTGTGGAAACTGTTCCTATTGCAAAGAGGGGAAAGAGAATCTCTGCGATCAAGCTATCTATACGGGTTATTCTGTAGATGGTGGTTTTGCAGAATATACAGTTGCTAATAGCCACTACATCTTTCCGATACCCACTTCCTATACTGATCTAGATGCCGCTCCCCTCCTCTGTGCCGGCTTGATTGGCTTTCGTGCATTAAATATGACTGATGGAGCCAAAAAAATCGGTTTTTTTGGCTTTGGCTCTGCGGCATCCATCTTGATTCAAGTGGTCTGCTATCGCGGGGGTGAAGTCTATGCCTTCACAAGACCCGGCGATCATGAAAAACAGGAGCTCGCGAGAAAAATGGGCGCTATTTGGGCAGGAGGCTCAGATGAAATGCCCAAAGTGATGCTCGATGCTGCTATCATTTTTGCAACGGTTGGAGCTTTGATACCCAAAGCCTTACGCACTGTCAAAAAAGGAGGTGTTGTGGTTTCTGCGGAGATCCACATGTCCTATATTCCCTCATTTCCCTACGCTGACCTCTGGGAAGAAAGACAGATCCGCTCCGTTGCTAACCTGACAAGGAGAGATGGGGAAGAATTTTTAAAAATCGCGCCTCAAATCCCTATCAAAACCCAAGTGACTGCTTACCCCCTTGAAAAGGTAAACCAGGCATTGCGTGACCTAAAAAATGGCAGCTTGAAAGGTGCTGCAGTTATTGTGGTGGAATCATGACACAAGTATTGATCATTGGAGCTGGTCCTACTGGACTTTTTCTCAGCTACTTACTCAAAAGAAGAGGCGTTGATATACGACTCATCGATAAAGCTTCGGGACCCTCAATTCACTCGAAAGCAACGGGCATCCATTCGCGTACCATGGAAATTTTAGATAAAGAGGGACTGATCCAAGATTTTCTTGCAGCTGGCTATCATTTGAATGGCCTTCTTATCCACTCAAAAGGACGCCAAGTTAAAATCCCTATCGACGATACCGGTGATCGCTATCCTTTCATCTTAGGATTACCACAACCCGAAACCGAAGGAATTTTGATCAACGCTCTTGAAAAACTGGGGGTAAAAGTAGAATGGAATCATGAGATCACAGGTTATGATGGCAATAAACCGATCCTGAATGGTCAGCCTCTTGACATCCCTTGGATAGTCGCTTGTGAAGGAGCCCACAGTATCACAAGAAAATCACACCCTTACAGCTTTTTGGGTAGGCCTCTGGATCAAGCTGTTTTGCTCGCTGATGTCGAAGCTGACTGCCCTTATCCAATAGACTACATACAACCCATCTTCAATGGAGCTCATTGCAGTCTGCTTTTTCCTCTTCCGAACAACCGTTTCCGGGTGCTATTCATGCACGATGACTCTTGTAGCTACACAGAAAATGATCTACCGACTCTCTGTAAACAGTATGGCTACAGCTCGGCATTTAAAATTAACCAAATTCTCTGGTTCACGAATTTCAAGCTGAGCGCCCGGGTTGTCAATACATTCCGCTATGCCAATATTTTTGTTCTTGGGGATGCTGCCCATGTGCACAGTCCGATGCTGGGACAAGGCATGAACACCTGTTTTCAGGATGCTTACAACCTCGCTTGGAAATTGGAGCTCGTGATCAAAGGTGATGCGCATGAAACGCTCTTGGATAGCTTCTCTGAGGAGCGCATACCTGTTGTACATAGTATGCTGCGCAAAACAACTGTAGTTACAAAGCTGCTCACCAAGCAAAGAGTTCCTCTAAACTTCATTTATAAACTCGCCAACATGATGAGCCATTTCAGCGGACTTCGAAAAAAAATAGCGCGCAATATGATGATGCTCACAATCGGCTACAAAAATAGTTCGATCACCTTGGAATCAGAGCAAGACAAGCATTGGAAAGCCCCTGCTCTTGGCTCTCCCGCTCCTAATGTCAGACTGCAAGATGGTTCATTCCTTATCGATCACTTACGCGGTACTAAACATGTACTGATTCATTTCAACCCGCACTCAGCTATTCAACCCACTGATTTTTATGATGTGCTACATGTGAGTGGAAAAGATGCGAAAGAACGTTATGGCGCCAGGACAGAATCGTTCTTTTTAATTCGTCCTGACGGCCACATTGGTTACCGAACAAGTAATGGTTCTATCAAAGGTCTTAAAGACTACTTAGACAGGCTTCACTACAGTGAAAATCGTAAAAGGGTTGTTCTGAATATATGAATCACCCAAGCCCTTTTCACTACTTGTTAATCCCTCATTATAAATACGATGCTTGACTCTTCCAAAGAAGCACGGGCGTCTGATTTCTTCACAGAAAAGACCTGCTCGACTGAAAGCAATGAGGTATTCTTCTTCATTGTGGAAATAGCTCAGTTTCACACCATCAGGCTCTTTTCTCCAAACCTGTTCACCCAATTTCAACTCACGCGCATCGGTCACTAGAATGAGCTTATCGCCACGCTTCACAAATGTAGCGCGATTTACCTCTTCAAGTTGTTCTAGCATTTTAATGATGCGATCTGGATCTTCACTTGAACCAATCCGATTCAGAATATGCTCGATTTTTGCAAAGAGCTCACTCTCATCCAAAGAACCATCTGAGAATACTTGATCGAAAGATGCAGGAGCTACAACTAGCATACGCCCTCCCTCTTTCAGCACACGAGCAAGTTCATTGCAATAATCTACAAGACCTCGAGACTCGCTATTCAAATAAATACTTGAAGGCAATGCTGATCCAATATTGAGACTCAATAAGCGATCAAAACTCTCATTCTCGAAGGGTAATGAAGAGACATCTCCCTCTACACAAGCGTGAGAATTTGCTACGTTCTTGGATCTCTCAATACCCCAAATACCCATTGAACGTCCTGCATCTAGAGTAATTTTGTCTGTGAGCTCACTTAGCTCCTGCTTCAGCACTGGCTCAAGAAAAAGCTTCTCATCGACACTCTGCGAAATATAACTATTGACATCTCGCTTAGACTCCTCATAACTGATTTGCTCTGCAAACAGCGGACTTGCAAAAAGTACCATTAACATTAAACGTTTCATTCTTGACTCCTATTGGTAAATACAGATAAAGCTTTCTGCCAAGCTGGGTAGGGGATTTGAT
>CAZXQV010000122.1:0-4334 GCA_964643195.1 uncultured bacterium
AAAAGCAATTGCAAATCGATGCGCTTCATCGCGTATCCGTTGCAAAAGAAAGAGCAGGGGAGAGTTCGGCTTCAAGATCAAAGGATCTTTTCGATTGGGCAAGAAGATTTGTTCACAAGTGCCCCCTTTGTCATGTCTACCCATCTCTTTGGCAACAGCAATGACATCGACTGTGGTGATGTTGAGTTCTGCTAAAACACGGAGAGCGATTTTGAGGTGGCCTTTGCCGCCATCAACAATGAGCAAATCGGGAAATGGAAGGGGGTCTTTATGTTCTGTATCACCCAAACCTTTCTGGAAGCGTCTTTTTAACACTTCATGGAGCATGCCGTAATCATCTTGTGAGTCAGCCTCTTTGATCTTATATTTGCGGTAACCGCGTTTGTTTGGTTCACCCATCTCGAAACTAACCCGCGCACTCACAGGCTCACTGCCTGAAATATTAGAATGATCGAAGCATTCAATTGTGGTTGGGAAATTGTTGAGATGCAATCTCTCTTGTAGCTCCATCAGAGTCTGTTCTAGATTCTCTACTTTAGCCTTTTCTTGTTCGAGTTTTGCTTCAGCGTTCAGATTTGCCATTTTAACGAGCGCTTTTTGATTGCCTCTCATGGGTATGAGAAGTTTTGTATTAAGAACCGATTCAATGGCATCGATAGCATCGAGATTGATAGGAAGCAGAATGGTTTTGGGTATTTCAAGCACATCTTGATAGTGTTGCATCAAAAATGAACGGAGTATGGCTTCATCTTCTTGCGCCGTCTTACGGAAATGGTGGTCATGGGCTGCGACAAGCTTCCCTCTTCGAAAGAGCATTTGTGTGAGCACAACATGGTCACCTGAGCGGTAAAGACCAATCGCATCGAGATCCTTTTGTCCTGCTTTTTCAACCCGCTGCTTCTCAAGGGTTTTTTCAATCGACTCGACTAATTCATGCGCTCTTTGCGCTTTTTCAAATTGGAGCTTAGCTGCAGCTTGATCACGCTCTTCGATGAGGCGTTTATAAATCGCTTTGTCTTTTCCTTTTAAAAAATCAATAACCTGATCCACTTGGGACTCATATTCTTCTTTGGTGCACTTATTGACACAAGGGGCGATGCACTGTTTCATTTCATAGAGGATACAGGGGCGTGCTCTTGAAGCTAATTCTGTATCCGAGCATTGGCGCAACTGAAACAGCTGTCGGATTAAACTGAGGGTTTTGCGTGCTGCAAAGGCATCGGTGTAGGGACCAAAGTAGAGATTTCCTACAGGAGCTTTTCCTTTGAAACGCACAACGCGGAGCTGCGGCCATTTATGGCTCTTATTGATCATTAGGCTGAAGAAAGTTTTGTCATCTTTGAGCAGAGCGTTGTAGCGAGGTTGATGCTCTTTAATCAAATTGTTTTCGAGAAGAAGTGCCTCTTTTTCTGAAGTGACAACAATAGTATCGATTCGCTTCACCTTGGCAGTGAGGAAAGGGACCATCATTCTCCCATCACGACCCGGTACAAAATACTGTTTAATGCGCTGCTTCAGGTTTTTAGCTTTGCCAACATAGAGCACCTTATCGTTCTCATCGAACATCAGATAAACGCCTGGGCTTTTCGGATAATTATCAAAAGAGAGAGAGCTGTTCTTCATGGATTTTTGCAGAAGCTGCCTTACGGTTCTCTAATTTTTTGAGGATCTGCGTCGCTCTATGTACCACAGTCAGCGGCAAACCTGCCAACTTGGCTACATGGATGCCGTAGCTCCTATTTGCCCCTCCGCGCACGATCTTATGCAGAAAGACAATCTCTTCATTACACTCTTCCACAGAAGCGTGATAGTTGACAATAGAAGGAATGAGCCCTTCCAATTGCATCAATTCGCCATAGTGTGTCGCAAAAAGAGTTTTCGCTTGCCTTCCTTCGCACTTGGCTAGATATTCTACAACGGCCCAAGCAATAGAGAGCCCGTCATAGGTGCTTGTGCCTCGCCCGATCTCGTCTAGGATCACGAGGGAACGGCTTGTCGCATTGTTTAAGATATTGGCGGTCTCTGTCATCTCTACCATGAAGGTAGATTGGCCGCGTGCCAGATCGTCGCTGGCTCCAATGCGTGTGAAAATTTTATCGACAACACCGATATGAGCACGATTAGCCGGAATGAAACTACCCATCTGTGCCAAAATAACGAGCAGAGCAACCTGCCTGATGTAGGTAGATTTACCCGCCATGTTAGGTCCCGTGATCAGCATCACGCGATCTTCTCCAAGGAAAGTGTCATTAGAAACAAACATCTCGCGGCCAATCGCTTCCTCTACAACGGGATGGCGGCCCCCTTCGATCATCAAAGTGGCACTTGTATCAACGATTGGTCTCACAAAGTTTCTGCGCTTTGCAATATCGGCGAGACCATGCAAGACATCGATCTTTGCTATAGCCTGTGCTGCTGCAAAACTGGATTCTTCAAAACGCAAAGTCTCTTTAAGCAATTCAGCAAAAAGGTGATTTTCTAAACGCAAGATCTGTTCTTCGCTATTCAGGACGCGGTTCTCATAGTCTTTTAATTCAGGGGAGATGAAGCGCTCACCATTGACCAAAGTCTGTCTTCTTTCAAAGTTGACGGGCATTAGATGAGACTGTCCACGGCTCACTTCAATGTAGTAGCCAAACACTTTGTTGAAGCTCACCTTCAAATTTTTGATGCCAGTCTCTTCTTTAATCTTAGTCTGGTAGCTGAGGAGCCAAACACGGCTATTGGAGGTGATTTTTCTCAGTTCATCAAGAGGTTCGTTATAGCCGGGAGCAAAATGGCCCTCTTCATCTAAGGCCTTATCCAAAAGATTAATGAGCGGGCCAAAGTTTGCAATTTGCTCCTGATATTTCTGTATTTCTTTACAATCTAAAGCTTTGATTGAGCTAAGTGGCATCAAAGATTGCTGCAATGCTTTTAGATCGCGGCGTGTAGCTATCGAGGCAGAAACCCGCATGATGAGCCGTTCTAAATCCCGTACTGATGAGAGCAATTGGCGCAGCTCTATTCTCTTTTCAGAAGCGAGAAAAAGGGCTTCAATAGCTTCTTGTCTTTCATAGATTCTTTCTGGCGAGAGCAGTGGTTGTTTGAGCCATTTTTGGAGGAGTCTTCCACCCATTGGGGTGACGGTGCGGTCGATGACTCCAAGCAAGGTTTGTTTTCGGCTGGAGGATTTTATCAAATCGAGATGTTGGCTGGTTGTCCGGTCAATAGCAAGAATCTCTCCTAGGCTATAGGGAGTGATTTTTTTGATGTGAGTGATCGAAAGAGCGAGTTCTTCTTGAACGTAGGCCAGAAGTGCTCCTGCTGCATTGATTGCCGCCACTTTACCTTTCAAGCCAAAGCCATCCAGATGCTGAACAGCGAAGTGGCGTGTGAGAAAGTTCGTTGCGGCTTTATGTTCAAAGCGCCACTCTTCTAAAAAAGTTTTCATTCCCTCAATTTTGTATTGTATAGCAAATTTCTCTGTGAGGAGAAATTCGGAAGGGTTGAGACGAGCGATTTCATTGAAGAGTTCTCCAGCAGATTCAAATTCGATGACAGAGAACTCTCCTGTTGTGATATCCAAGGAGGCGAGGCCAAAGAAAGAGCCGAGCTGATGAATGGCGACCAAATAATTATTAGATTTTTCGGAGATGAAGGTGGAACTGAGGATGGTCCCTGGCGTGACGATGCGGACGATCTCTCGTTTGACGAGGCCTTTGGCTTCTTTGGGATCTTCAGTTTGTTCAGCGATGGCAACGCGATGGCCTTTTTCGACGAGACGTTCGATATACCCTTCGATTGTTTGGTGGGGCACACCACTCATGGGGATCTCTTGTCGCTTGGTCAGTGTTAGGTCGAGTTCTTGGGCGAGCAGAGCGGCATCTTCATAGAAAGCTTCGTAGAAGTCGCCCATGCGAAAGAGGAGGATCATCCCAGGGGCAGCTTTTTTGCAGCTCTCCCACTGTTGCATCATAGGTGTTGTCATACAAGAGAGTCTAATTGACCTCTGTTTTGCATACAAGTCCAACGAAGGGATGCAGAAAAGGAAAATAGGGCTGGCTATACTGGGGTAGGTTGATTGTTGAAGCAGAATCCACTATCATTGCCCTATGTATACAAAAGAATCCCTCCAAGCCCTGAAAGAAAAAATAGACCTGGTTGATGTCGTCGCAAGCCAAATCGACCTGAAACGCGCTGGCGCTGTATTCAAAGCGCTCTGCCCCTTCCATGATGAGAAAAGCCCCTCTTTCAGCATCAAAAGAGGAGACACACACTACCACTGCTTCGGTTGCGGCGCTCATGGCGATGCTATCCAATTTTTAATGCAACTCCAAGGACTGACTTTCCGT
>CAZXQV010000123.1:0-4332 GCA_964643195.1 uncultured bacterium
AAAGGAGCTGCTGCAATGTTTTGGCTAGGTCGATGATATAAAGTCCACCGCGCTCTTCTAAAATGAAACGTGCCATTTTCGGGTTCCAGCGTCTCTTCTGGTGGCCAAAATGCGCTCCCGCTTCCAATAGATCTTTAATTGTAACTTCTTTTTGATTTTCCAAAGCCTTGGTCCTCCTTTCCTTTGGCATCCTTCCCTGAGGGAAGGATTTCAGCTTGTGGTATTAAATAATGGGTGACTAGCGCCTGATCAGAATCGAACTGACATAGGTAGCTTGGAAGGCTACTGCTCTACCATTGAGCTACAGGCGCACAAGTCACAGAGAGTCTACTCAAAAGAAGAATTTCTCGCAATTGATTCCATTTTTGATAGCGTTTTTGAGAGATCTAAACCCTAAATATCGAATGATTTATAGTCGATTTACCGAGAGCTTTGACGCGGTGAAAATTATCAATTCCAACTGAATCGGCTATAAAGTTTTGAACTGATTTCACTATATCAAGTAGTCTAAACCTGTGAAAAGACAGAGGAGCATTGAATCTCAAATTCCGGAAAAGGTCAACCGTATCCTCGGTGGCATCCTTTTCTTCTTGTTGATTATTTTTTTTAGAATATGGCATTTGGCTGTGATTCAACATGATGCAAAAGTTGAAGAGGCTTCTCGTCCCCAAAGACGAACCATTATCGAAAGACCCGAAAGGGCGACTATTTCCGATCGCAAGGGCACTTTTTTGGCAATCAATCGAGTACAATATAACGCTTCTCTTTGCTATACGGCGATTGGCCAGATCAAAAGAGTCGAGCATGTGGTGGAGAATGGCAGAAAAGCGAAAAAATATGTACGCAAAGAATATATAGTCAAATTAAGCGAGAAATTAGGGGAGATCCTCAATCTCAACCCAGTCCAAATTGAGGACGCCATATACGCCAAAGCCGCTATCTTAGGTAATGTGCCCTTTTTAATTAAGGAGGATATTTCAGAAGAGTGCTATTTCAAATTAAAAATGATGGAGCAGAACTGGCCTGGCATTGTCGCCGAGATTGCTCCAAAACGGGAATATCCACTAGGCCCAGTTGCAGGTGAGCTGATAGGCTATATTGGACCGATCAGTGGTTCAGAATACCGGCATATTCTAGAAGAAATCCAGCGATTGCGTGCAGAAGATAATCTAGTAGAGCTAGAGGAGTTGGAAAAGCGGGCTTACTCAATCAGTGATTTAACTGGTAAATTGGGCGTCGAGGCGAGCTTTGATCAAGAATTGCGGGGCGAGCGGGGCAAAAAAGTTTACTTGGCCGATATGCGCGGAAATTTCTTAGACGCCCTCCCTGGTGGAGAGGAAGCGCATCCCGGTAAGCCACTTAGATTGACGATTGACTCAGATTTACAAGCTTATGCTGAGCAGCTTCTTATCGAATACGAACAAGAGCAGCCAAGTCTGAGAGCTGCTGATGTACAAAGAAGAAAACTCATTCCCCCCTCGCAGCCTTGGATTAAAGGTGGAGCTGTTGTTGTGATGAGTCCAAAATCAGGAGAGATACTGGCTTTGGCTTCCTACCCACGATTTGATCCCAATGACTTCATCAACAAACGACCCAATCGCAGTCAAATCTTGGAAACAGAACAAGCGCTTGCTGAAATGTGGGAGTTTCGACTTCCTCTCGTCCGTGAACGCTTTGATACAAAGTCTGGCTGCTTTACAAAAGAAACAATGGATTTAAACTGGGAAAATTATCTCCGTCTAATTTTGCCCGAGCAATCGCTGGTAAGATCTCAACTGCGTAAATTTAACAAACTTAAGGACGCGATTTTTGTCCAAAAAAACGTAGAAAAGCTTTTGGCTCTTTTTGATGCTGACCCCCGAAAGATATTTGATGTGCTTTATGAGGAAGGCAAAATTGGGGTGGAGTTTACGATTCCTGAACGAGATTACTTTGCCAAAAGAGTTCCGGAGGTCAGTGAAGAAGTAAGACTGATTAAACATGCTTTAGCTCCCTATCTAGGTCCACTGGAACTTAATTATGAAAAGCTTCTTTTGATCGATCTTTATCGCGTAGTTGTTGATCATAATCGTTTTGATCAATCTCTAGAAAAGGCAAGTACAATCACAATCGCAGATTACCGTTTAGCTTCGGGCCATTTTTTTCAAGTTGAAGAGGCAGTAAAGGATATAGCGCGTATGCTCTTCGAAACAAAAGTATTTTCTTTATGGCGGGAAAATCATTTTAAAGCATACCTAGACTCTATGCGTAAAAAGGAGAGGGCAGAGAAGCGGAAATATGCGAGGCCTTATACAGAATATCTAGAAGAAAAAAGGGAGGAGTTCTTCAACGAACTTTGGCAAGAGCATCGCTTAACATGGCTTACAATTTTTCTCACAGGCAAAGGAGAAGCTCCTTTTGATGCAGAGTTGATAGATTACTCGAAGAAGCTCGCCACTAACTCTTCATGGAGTCCCTCTTATTATATTTTGAAAGAGATTTGTAAGCTTTCTCAAGAAGAACTTGTACATTTTTTCCAGACCTTTCGTTCATTTGCTGAAATGGATAGGCCCCTTTTAGGCCGTTATCCAGGTATCCGCTCTCCAGTCGAAAAGCATTTGGCAGCAGCTTTTTATCCTCGCTATGGCTATGGAACAGCCCGTTCATTTGCCTATCGTCAAGCAACGGTGATTGGCTCAATTTTTAAACTCATTCCCGCTTATGAAGCTATGCGACAGAAGTATATAAGGAATTTGGAAGAGGGAAGAGCGACAACTGATCTCAATCCTCTCACTATCATAGATGACAAGCATCGCGTTGATAACAAGGGATGGAACGTTGGCTTTACAATAGATGGAAGGGCCATTCCCTTATTTTATAAGGGGGGACGTCTTCCACGTAGCGAGCATGCTGCTGTAGGGCGTGTCGATGTAGAGCGGGCTCTTGAAACATCTAGCAATCCCTACTTTGCCATGATAGCGGCTGATATTTTGGATGATCCTGAGGATTTAGTAAGGGCTGCTAATCTCTTTTCATATGGAGAGAAGACCCATGTTCGGCTTCCTGGAGAGTATGCGGGTATTTTGCCAAAAGATATCACATATGACAGGACAGGACTTTACTCGATGGCGATTGGACAGCATTCGATGGTGGGGACGCCGCTTCAAACAGCTGTGATGTTGAGTGCAATTGCTAATGGTGGGTGCATTATGCGCCCTAAAATCTCTCTTGATGAAGAAGATGAGGTGCGTTGGGAGCTGTTTTTGCCAAAAGAAATACAACGTAAATTAGTCATGGGGATGAAACGTGTTGTGATGGGTGAAAAGGGGACTGCCCGCTTTGTTAAGCACAACTTTCCCAAAGACCTTTGCGAGCGCTTTGTAGGGAAGACAAGTACAGCTGAATTGATCGAGCGCGTCAGTTTAGATGGGAAAAATGGGCAGCTTAAGTCGAAAGATATCTGGTTTGGCGGAGTTCTGTTTCGAGATAAGGATTGTACCGATCCTGATATCGTCGTTGTGGTCTATCTGAAACAGGGCCATTTTGGAAGACTAGCAGCTCCCTATGCTTTTAAAATCGCGGCAAAGTGGGAAGAATTAACCCATTCGCAATAATTGAATCATGACAAAGGAGTTTTTGGCATGCCATTTGCATGAGTAATTGCGTTGTAAATTTGGAGTTGTTCTATGGGCACAGGAAGAGAGCCAAACCTAGCAAAAGAATTTTTCTGCCAAGGTGTGGGAAAATTTCTCGATGGTAAGTATGAAGAAGCACAGGGAGAGTTTCAAAAAGCGATCAGCCTCGATCCCACTTTGCCTCTTGCCTACTGCTCCTTGGGTATCATCTCTTTAGAGCTTGGCGAAATCGACATTGGCATGCGCTGGTGTGAGCAAGGCCTAGAAGTAGATCCTGATAATGGCTATCTCCATTACTGCCTTGGAGCTGCTTTTGAACGCAAAGGTCTTTGTGATGAAGCCATTGAGCAGTATCAAGTTTATCTTCTTGACCACCCAAAAGATTCAGAATGTCTCTTTAGCCTAGGTTGTGCATATGACCAAAGTGGCCGTTACAACGACGCCCTCAAATATTATAAAGAGGCTTTACACCATGATGGTGCACACTATAAGTCAGCATACAATTTAGCTCTTGTTCTTGGAGAGACGGGTAAAAATAAAGAAGCGGTTAAGTTCTTGGAAAAAACAGTCGACATCAACCCTTCATATTGGAAGGGATGGATTAAATTAGGTCTGTTTCATTGTTTTGAAAAAATGTGGAAAGAGGCGATCTCCTCTTATGAGAAAGCAATTGAGCTTAGACCCGATATTTCCGATAGTCACTACAATTTAGGACTTT
>CAZXQV010000124.1:0-4301 GCA_964643195.1 uncultured bacterium
TATCTCAGGTCAAGTTTTGACGATGGTCGGTGGTATGGTGATGTGAGAAAAATCATAGATTAGTTTGAGTCTTACGTTAACTTTTTTGGAGAAAAAATATATGACAATAGTGGTAACTATGTCACTAGAGCAAGAAGTGATTGACATCGTCGTCGAGCAACTTGGTGTAGACGCAAAGGATGTTGCGAGAGAAAAATCTTTCGTTGAAGATCTAAATGCAGATAGCTTAGATTTAACAGAGTTGATAATGACTTTTGAAGAGCGCTATAGTTTTGAGATTTCTGAAGAAGATGCAGAAAAATTAAAGACTGTAGGCGATGTCATCGACTACATCAGCCAGAAAAAAAACGAACTTGCTTAGTTTTTGAGGGGGCCTTTGGCCCCCGCATTATAACCGCGCCAAAAAGCTCTCGGGCATGAACGATCCTAAATGACCCAATGTTAGAAATATGGGGTCATTTAGGATCGTTCAGTCGCGAGACTTTCGCCTGGCTGAAACAGTGCAATTTTGTACTGATTCATCTATATAGCAGATTTACAAGACTTTGACTATCAGCTATGTTGTATATTTTTTGAGTAGAGCGATCGCAACTGATGGACATTGGGCGATGACGTTCAGCAGGTGGTTCCGTGTCATGGTTAGTAATAGAGCCTTATCCCGACAGACCGCTGTATAGCGCCTTGGTTTTTCATTGAAAACAGCCTCATCTCCAAAAAACTCCCCCGTACGGAGGAGCTCTGGATGGACATCCCTATCGATTTCCACTTCTCCAGAGACGACCAAATACATCTGGTTCGCATCCTGCCCCTTTCTAAAGATGAGATCTTCATCATTATAATGACGCAATTCCATTTTGTCTGAGAGTGTCAAAAGCAAGTCTAGGTCTAATGAACCAAAGAGCTCAGTCTTTTTAAGTAGGAAGGCTTTATCGATCAAATTCAACTGGGTCATAATGTCACCAAGTGTTCAAAAAATTCTTCTTTATTGCTCTCCCACTGAACATTGGGGAGGTTAAGCTTAGCTTTCAAGCCAGCACTCACAATACGATCTGTAGGGGAGGCGCTTTCTGACATTTTATCAAGAAGCTGTGCTAATCCCATAGGGGTCCCTCCAAGGCGAAGGAAATTGCGGATTTTGATCTCGGGGTCTTCGTTGATCAAAGGCAGAAGGAGTTGAAAGAGTCTTGGAGGTGCTGTCTTCTCTAGAGATTCAATCGCTTGTGCGCGGATTTTTTTGTTGGAACTCCAAAGGCTGAGAGTGAGAACCTCACACTCCTCGATCTCATTAGCAGCACCAACGAGCTGAATGATGAAATCGATCACTGAATGATAACCAGCCAAAAGAGCATCGCTTAATAAAGAGAGGTCTTGATGCGGTGTTTGCTGCTGGATTGTATGAGAATGGAAAAAATAGTCGTAGGCGCGCTGAATTTCTTTCTTAACAATACTATTGATCTCTTCACGCAGTAATTTAGGATTGAGTTTGCCCAAAATTTTACCAGCAAGAAGACGGCAGCGCTCATGTTTTGAACTTTGGCGTAGAAGTGTTAGAAGCAAGAGCTCCTGCTCCTTCCCATGTTGAAAAGCAAAAGATTCCACGATCTTGCTCTCTCCTGGACGAAAATGGATAGCACTGGTAATGAGTGGAATAATCGAATCAGGGTTTGCGTAGGTCTCTATAGCCTCTAGACAGAAGAGTCGCGTTTTGCGGTCATGGGTATAACAAAGCCGAGATGCGAGCTTCACTCCAAAAATATTCCAATTGGGGTGGGCAACCCTGCTAATCGCTTTGGCTGCAGCGCGATTAACGAGGTTTGATGAGTGTTTGAGATAGGGAAAGAGCAGTTCCACAGAGCTGCCTTCACCTTCAAGGCCTAAGAGCTCTAAACCAGCACATAGCTCTTCCTCAATCGGCGATTTTAAAAGCTCTTGTAATTTCTCTTCAGCAAGCTGACAGTAAGTCGGAAGCTGATTTGCAAAGGGCGATGTTTTGAGGGTTAAAATAGCTGCAGAGCGTAATCCTAGATCATCATTATTCAGATCGTTTAAGACTCTTTCAGGCCTGAAAAGACCATGTCTTGCAAAATAGAAATGAATGGCCGCACGGACTGTTGGATAGGGGAGTAGGCGCCGTAATCTTTCAAGTCTTTCAACGACGACAGCCTCACAAGCAGCATTGCTTTCACTTAGAAGTTCAATCGCCCGAATTTTTCCTTGTAGGCTTAGGAGGTTAATGTGATTGAGTATATGACCCAAAAGCTTGGGATTATCCAACTTTAATAGATATTCAAAAGCGAGCAGTTGGCTCTTTTCATGACGCCCTTTCAAATGCGAGAGGAGACGGAATTCCACCTCTTTGCGCTCGCCCTTTTGGATCCAGTCAACAGCTTTCTTCCCAAAACGAATGGAGTGGGCAACCAAATTCAAAAAGATTGCCTTCGGGTAGTGATAACGAAGGAATAATACTATTATCAATGAAAGAGTCGCGACCACAATCCCTAGAATGACACTATAATTATGGAAACAGAAGAGTAAAAGAGCAGAAAGAAGCATTCCAGCAGGTTCAAAAAATGACTCCACAGTGATACGAATCTGATTTTTAATTTTTGTAGGAATTCCAGAAAGGAGAAGGTTTAAGTTATTATCATCCATAACATAGGACATCCCCTCACGGGCTACCATGCCAAAGATGGCGATGAGAAGACCATTCTTCCATAACCAAAAGGAATAGAGTGTAAGAAAAACTGCTGGCGCAATCAGAATGATGTTATTCACTCCAAGTCGCTTTACGAGACGACCATAAACTAGGAATCCTATGAGCATATTTCCAAAGGAGATCCACATGCTACAACTCCCTATGAAGCTCGTCAGCTCATGCACGCCCTTTTCACGAAAAGCCGTGGCAAAGCCATCCATGTAATTGAACTCCGTCACCACATTAAGCAGTTGCATAACTATATAGAAAAGAAGAAGAACAACTGTAAATCGCGAAGCGATGACTGTTTTGAGAACTTGCTTCAATGTAAGGGGTGGGGGCGCATCGAGATGGTCTAAATGCTCATCTAAAACAGGAGCTGTTGTTTTGGAAATCAAGAGAATAAGAGGGAGAGCGGAAAGCGTGGCGATACCAAAAAGAAGCATCAATGGGCTTACGCCAAAATGACGCACAGTAAACGATATAACACCGGCGGCTAAAAAATCTCCTAGCAATAGAAAGGAGTTGAAAAAAGAGAAAAAACGTTTGCCATCCTGTAAGTCAAAATATTGGTCGACAAAAGCCCAAAAGCAGATGTAGCTCGAGATGGGGATGATCCAGCCCATAATCCGGAAGGAATACCAGAAAATTGGGGAAGCTGCGACTGGGGTCAAAAGATAGAGGGTATAAAAGATAAAGAGAGTCATGCTCCAAAGGGAGATGATACCTCCAAGGAGATGGCGGATCGGTACTTTATTTAGCAAAAAAACTAATATGCTTGATAGCGTGCAAAGGCCTAGGGCTATAAAGACATAGCATGTAGGCAGGGCTGCTGCACCCACATATTCGAGAAAAGTACCCTCAGAGAGGGTAAACATTCCATATGCACCAAAGCTCCATAACAACCCTAAGATAACAAAGAGCTGGGACCTTTTGGCCTCTCCCGGATAGAGGTTAAAAAGTATGCGAATCGCAGCCATACCCACCCAAAACGGCGGAAACACAAATAGAGGTGTTGCCTAAATGTAAAAACCCCACAATTCTAGGAATTGCGGGGTTAAAGCACAATAATAAAAGTTGTAGAATAGAGATCCTACGATTTTTTATTATTTAAGGATTTGCTTTTTAATTATGTGAAGACCAGCACTTGTGCCCTACAGACGCAATGAGAGCCAAGGCAATAGCCAAGCTACCTGCCAAAGTTACCCAAAGAGCATTTTTTGCGAAAATAGCTGCACCACCAGATAGATGACCCGAGAAGCCCAACGCACCAAGCACTACAGCAAGAGCCGCTAAAGTTGTTAATACACCAGCAACTGCGTACTTAATTTTAGCGTTTCGTATTGCCGCTTCAACGTCCTTTGCAGGGACTCCTCCATTCTTGTCCACATCTGTCTTTAGGCATCCCCAATCCCCTATACACTTACATATAAAAGCCATTCTAACCTCCGTTAGTTATAAAAAATATTCCTTCTTGTGTCTTTTGACCAGCTAAGACATCATAGAATTTCATGCCCCCCTGCCGGCCACTCCTGATCCCACTGTCCGTGTTTGGCGGCAGCAAGGGCACAGACGAAGGCGACGGAAGCTGCACCTTGGACAAGGC
>CAZXQV010000125.1:0-4284 GCA_964643195.1 uncultured bacterium
AACCGTTTTGCTCTTCAATCGTTAACCTGAGGTTCAGTCCTTCCTGTACATTTAGATTGAGAGCTTGAATAGTAGTCACAACACCTTGAATATTAGATCCCAAAAGCAGAGAAAGTGTGGGGTTAATGCCGCGGAAATCTAACGCAGTTGGACCCTTAATCATGCCGCTATTGACGACTACAGGTGTAGATTCGTTTGAAAAAAAAGCGATGCTATTAGTACCCGTGGCAGAAATCGTTCCGCTATTCACCAGTAAAGCTGAAGCACCGGTGGACATAAGAGCGATATTATTAGCACCCGTTACAGAAATTGTCCCGCTATTCACGATTCTAGCTGAATTGCCGGAAGAAGCGAGGCCTCTGCCATCTGAGGTCGTTGCAAAAATCGTCCCACTATTCACGATTGTAGCTGAATTACCTAGAGAACCGAGGCCTCCGCCACTTAGGCCCGCTGCAGAAATCGTCCCGCTATTCACGATTGTAGCTGAATCACCTTGAGAAAAGAGGCCTGCGGCATCATCAAGGTTCGTTGTGGTTGCAGAAATCGTTCCGCTATTCACCATTGTAGCTAAATTGCCGAAAGAAACGAGGCCTCCACCATTTGGCCCCGTTACAGAAATTGTCCCGCTATTGACCATTGTAGATGAATTAACATTCGATAAAATTCCCCGGGCTGGGAATACCCCATTATCTATTACCGTGATTGTACCTGCATTCAATACCGATTGGTTAGCAGCATCCATTTCAACACCACGCAGATTAACTACAACAATCGCCCCTCCTTCTTCAATAAGTCCCTCATCACCAACAGCACTCAATGTCTGCGTCGTGGTCACTGTTGTTCCCGATGGCACCACAAAATCAGCCGCCCATAAAAAAGCTCCACATCCACAACTGAATACAACTACCGGTAATCGCATAACACCCCTGCTTTCAACCGAAAATGCAATAAGTAAAAATATAATAACAATCAAAATTGCGTCGATTTTCGCGATGTCGATCAAATGGATACTTCGGGTATATAGCTGAATCAGTGTGGATTGATAATTTTCACCGCGTCAAAGGCTGCTCATGATTCGCGCGCAGCATTTTTTAATGCCTCACCAAAGGCTTGCATAAAGGCGTTGTTCGGTATACCGGTTGGATCATCTGTCCAAATAAAAGGCTCTCCAAGCTGCACGCCAAGTTGCGCCTCCAGCGCTAGAAATTGCTGCGCCGCCGCTTGTCCATCTACTGCTGTGCCCGCTCCCCCACCATAATCAACCTTATCGTAAACACCAATCTGAATTTCTCCAGGTGGCACCCCAGCTGTGATATAAGCTCCTACTTCATCAGCATTTATAAAGTTTTCCGATGCTCCGTAAAGCATCAAACGCAACCCATCAAAACAGCTCGAATAGACTCCTTTTGCAAAAAGCGGCTGCAAGGGCCCTGAAATCCCCCCTCCATGGTCAACTGTGAGTATCGACTCTTTTCCAAGTGGGGAAAGAGCTGAATGCAGAGTGGAAAAGAAGGTTTGTACATTGGCTGCACCATTCGTCATGATTCTCGCAGATTCATCACCCTCAATATCGAAATCGACATCATCGATGTCATAATTTTTCATAAATGCAGCTAAATCATTCGCTTCTTTTGCGGGATCAGTAAGCGTAAAGTCTGTAGCCCCAGAAGCCGCCGCACCACCAAAAGAAAGATCCACCTTCACACCACTTGTGTGCGCAAAATCTGCGAAATATTTGAGAAAATTCTCTCCCGTATTTCCAATTGGGTAATTATCTTTAAAAATCTGCGCAATCGGATCATCCAGCCCCGCACCTTGTCCTTGAGATAGAGCTTCAATATCCCCAATCTGGGCAAAAGCCATGCTGATTTCATCGTTCCCATCCGCTTTCAAACTCGAAAAGAGCGCGGTTAAAAAAGCATCGAGCTTAGTCTGATCAATCGAAGCTGTCGGATTCCAATTCATGCAGTGTGACATGACATAGTTTCCATAAAGGACTCCTATATCAACATAGGTGCTCGTTCCACTTTGCTGAAGATACTGTTTTGCCTCTGCCTCGGCTGCAGCTTCTGATTCCGGTTGCGGGCCTTGAAGAGAGCCACCACCACTAATAGGTCCCACCATAATAAAATCCCTTTTATAATCGATTGAATGATTAATCCAAACTTAATCGGCTATATAGCTGAATCAGTACAATTTTGTACTGATTCAGCTATAAATCGGATTGTATTTAGGGCTGCATTTTTGAGCAACAGATAGGACACTTTTCTACATCATGTCCCTTTGCAGGACAGTACTTCCTCGCAAAGAGAATGATCTGCAAATGCAGTTTCTCCCAATCTTTTTCGGGAAAGAGCTTTTTTAAATCAGCTTCCACCTTCTCTACACTCTTGCCCTTAGAAAGCCCCCAACGGTGGGCACAGCGAAAAATGTGAGTATCGACAGGAAAGGCAGGCTTAGCAAAAGCTTGTATCATCATCACTGATGCCGTTTTGTGCCCCACTCCCGGCAGACTCTCAAGCTCTTCAAAACTATCCGGCACTTTGCCATCAAATTGCTCCACGAGGATCTTTGAAAGTTTATGAATAGCACGTGCTTTTGTGGGAGCAAGCCCAATAGATTTGATCGTATCCTTAATTTCATTCACAGAGAGTTTGATCATCTCTTCTGGGCTATCAGCCTTCGCAAAAAGGAGTGGGCTAATCTCATTTACCTTAGCATCAGTGGATTGAGCAGAAAGCAAAACGGCAATTAACAAGGTGTAGTGGGAATGATGTTTGAGAGGGATTTTTGGATCCGGCACATAGCGATCGAGGATCTTTTGAATAGCGTCCGCTTTCATTTTCCGACACAAAAAGTTGAGAAGATAGCGCTCAAAATATCTTCGGAAACATCATGACCAATGATGAAACCTAACTGACGCAAAGCTTCTCGGGCATCGCCATTTAGAAATTCTGGGGAGAGGTCGGTTCGGAGTCCTTGAGAGAGTTGATTACAGGCATCAAAGGCAGCAGAAAGAGCCCTATAATGCCTCTTTTGTGTCAGTACAACATCCTTAGGCGAAAGTTTTCGTTTCCTCACCTTCGCTAACATCTCTTGTTTAAGCAGATGTAGATTATCCCCCCTTTTTGCCGAAATCGCGAGGCTATTTGGAGGCACTTCACTTATGTCACACTTATTCCAAATGATCAGATCAGCATTACAATCGATGAATATGGGAGCAGTCGCATCAACAAGCAGAAGCACCAGATCACTTTTCCCCATCGCCTCGTACGAACGACGGATGCCCTCTTGTTCGACAATTTCTGAGCTCTCCCGAATACCGGCGGTGTCGGTGATATGGAAAAGGATTCCTTCGATCATCAACTCTTCCTGGACGAGATCGCGAGTCGTACCTGCGATCGGTGTAACAATTGCCCTCTCTTTGCGCAAAAGCGCATTCAAAAGAGAGCTCTTCCCTGCATTAGGTGCTCCAACCAATGCCACCGAAACTCCTGAAGAAAGCCTTTGGCCCTCTTCAAAAGTATCCAAAAGATGGCGCATTTTTTGCATCAATGACGATAGATCAGCCAGCATCTCTTCTTTTGTTGCAAACTCCAAACCCTCTTCTGGAAAATCTACCCACGCCTCTAGAATGGCGGCGATCTGCGTCAGCTCTTTTTGGAAATGTGCAATCTCCTTCGAAAGCCCCCCTTCGAGGTGATTTTGAGCCAGAGCAAAACCTTCATTCGAGCGCGCACTGATCAATTCTTGGACAGCTTCAGCTTGTGCAAGGTCTACCTTGCCATTCATGTAAGCTCTGAAAGTGAACTCGCCCGGATCAGCGGGGCGAGCCCCCTGTTTCAGAACAACATCGAGCACCTTGGCTGCCGCAACACGACCGCCATGACACTGAATCTCAACAGTCTCCTCTCCCGTGTAGCTGCGCGGAGCCTTCATCACGATGAGTAGCGCCTCGTCGATCCGCTCATCCCCATCTACAACAAAACCGTGATGAACGCTATGACTGTCAAATGAAAAAACATTTTTTGAAAAAACTGCATCGGCAACCTCGATCGCCCTATCCCCACTGATACGAATGATAGCAATGCCACCCTCGCCGACAGCTGTCGCAAGAGCTGCGATGGTCTCGCCTCTTTGATAGGGTCTATGAATAAAATCGCTCATTTGAGAAACTGCATAATATGAAGAGAATTGCAATTAGTTTACTTCTCTCTATGGCTTTTTTTCCACTAAAAGCGGAAGAAGCCGTAGAGGTTGTTAAGCAATTAATTGAAACAACTG
>CAZXQV010000126.1:0-4232 GCA_964643195.1 uncultured bacterium
AGCTGAGTCGCACGAGCGCGCCAAAACGTATTTTGAACGAAGCTTCAGAGGGGGTCTTCAAAAAAATTACAGGTCAGCCTTCTCCAGAGGGGATAGCAGCTGAATTTTCGATGCCTCCACCCTCTTCTTTGGAAGGGCTAGACTTTGTCTTAGTATTGGATAGAGTGATGGATCCGGGTAATATGGGGATGCTTCTGCGGTCGGCTTTGGCTCTTGGTTTTGAAGGGGTACTCTTTTTAGAGGGCTGCTGTGATCCTTTCAATGAGAAAGCGTTTTCGGCGGCACGTGGCGCTCTTTTTCATCTGCCCTACTGTTTTGGAACACTTGAAGATATAGACGCTCCTCTACTTGTAGCTGATCTTGAAGGAGAGGCGCCCTCCTTACAAAAGCGGTGCGCCCTAGTTCTCGGGAATGAAGCGCAAGGCTCTAATATTTCTGGCGCAAAGGTCACTATTCCCCACAAAGGAGCAATGGAATCGCTCAATGTAGCTGCAGCAGGCTCAATTTTGATGTACAATTTACGCTATGAAAGATAACTACCGCGAGCAAAGGCTTGCTCAAAAAAATCTAAAGAGGGGACGTGTGCTTGCAGTGCTTCCCACAGAAGTCCTTGTCGAATACGAGAAAGACAGGATTTACTGCACACTCCGCGGGGTTCTGAAAAAGCGAGAAAGCCGAGATAAAAACTTGGTGATCGTGGGTGATTTTGTTCTTTTTGAAGGGAATACGATTGAGGAAATTTGCGACCGTTTTTCTTTACTCTCTCGTCAAGAGCATCTGACAAGACGCAAGCAGCAGCTGATTGCCGCAAATATCGATCAGGTACTTATCACAGTCTCCGTCAATGAGCCTCATTTAAAGCCGGCTTTAATCGACCGCTACTTGATTGCAACCTACAAAGGCGACATGGAGCCGGTGATTGTCATCAACAAAGTGGATATCACAACGAATCAAGAGGAGCTTGAAGGGATCACTAAGCTCTATGAAGCACTGGGAATTCCTGTGATTCATACAAGTGTCGTTAGAGGCGAGGGACTTGATCGACTCAAAGAGCAGATGCGCAATGTAGCAAGCGTTTTTTCTGGGCAATCAGGTGTCGGCAAATCGTCATTGATCAACGCGATGACTGGCTTAGATCTGACAGTAGGTGAGGTTGTTGCCAAAACAAATAAAGGCTCTCACACGACCTCAAGCGCGTCTTTAATTCCACTTGATTGTGGAGGTTTCTGCATCGATACGCCAGGCATTCGCAGTTTTGGCGTTTGGGATATTAAAAGGGAAGATCTGGTAGCGCATTTCTCTGAGATTACTGAAGTAGCAGTTGGATGCCACTTTCCTAACTGTACACATACCCATGAACCCAAATGCGCTGTACGTGAAGCAGTTGAAAAGGGCGAGCTCCCTCTCATTCGTTTCGAGTCTTACCTAAGACTTTTGACTGAAACTGTTTCAACTTCTTTCTAGCATAGTAAAGCCTAGATCGGACTGTGCCATAAGGGAGGTTTAGCTTTTCAGCAATCTCCTTTTGGGAAAGCTTGTCGATATAAAACAAGTGGAAAACGCGCTGGTGTTTGTTTGGAAGAAGCTGGACAAGGGCTTGCAATGACTCATCGGAGTTCTCGGTTTTACCAGGGAGCTGCTCCTCATCGATCTCAGAAAAATTTCTCTCTTTTTTGAGCATGTCGATTGCGAGGTTATGAGCGATACGCCAGACCCATGTATAGAAGGAGGAACGTCCCTCGAAGCTACTAAGCCTGTTGTAGGCGCGGATGAAGCATTCTTGAGTGACATCTTCTGCGAGGGATTGTTCGCGTACAACTTTGAGACATTCTTGTAGAATTTTGGGGCGGTAGAGGGAAAAGAGTTCTGCAAATGCAGCTTCGTCACCCTTCTGACTTCTTCTGACTAACTCTTCTTCCATAAATCGACTATATAGATTAAAGCGTAGTTTTTATACGCTTACGGTCTCGAGGAAGTTCTGTATCTGCTTGACGCTTGCGTTCATTTTCTGATGCATCAAGAACATCCAAATCTCTTGAGTGATCGAGCGAAGCCGAAGGTGAAGCTAATGGACTAGCTGAGGAGGCCCCAGACTCTGGCAAATCATCATCAGATTTAATCCTCATAATAGAAGGATCTCCTATAGCCATAGCAGCTAAAGCTTCCTCAAGATCTCTCACAGGCTTAGGCGGAACTAATTGTTGAATAGGCTCTGGCTCTATTTGCATAAACTGACGTCGATCATCGCCAGCGGCTTGCTCCTCTCCTGAACTCTCTTGATAAAGTGGATCAGAATCCTCATGCTCACCCACCAAATCTGGCAACTCATCTTCTACCATCGAGTCACCACCTATTGGCCCTTGGGGCAGTCTGTCAGCTCCAAGATTCAACTCCATCATCCTTCCACCTTCACAATCTCGAATAGCTGACCCCTCTGGCTCTTGGGGCAGTCGGCCAGCTCCAGGATTCAACGCCATCATTCTCATACGCTTAAAATCTCCACCAGCTGGCTCATCTGCACGACGCTTTCGTTCATTGAATACAGGGGAAGCGCCCGCCAATGGTGGTGATTCATAGGGCTCAGCTGAGGCCGAAGCCAACCCTTTCTCTAATGCCTCAGATAAGCAGGACGCAGGTGGGGGTTTCTTCATCAGATGATCTAGCCTGCCCTTATCGATAGCACCTAACACCCGAGCCAACTCAGAACATGCTTTCTGAGACGATCCGTCAGGGTTTGGTGAACCCACACCGTAAGTCGCTTCATTGATAATTCGGAATCGGGGAAGATCCCCACCAAATGGCTCATATGGCGCAGCTTGTCCGTCGTGAATAGGAGAGGGGCATCCGGAAATCCATCGAGGCAACTGGGAACCTACAATTCGATTCGCGAAGCCACGAATTATTTGATCTGAAGCTCTTCTTGAATGTTGCCCAAGTGGCATTATCGGGTTGCGAGGACGGGATGCAGCTGAAATATGAGTGCCCATAATGGGTTCAATTATGACCCATTTGCCAATTTAAGAAAAGCGAATCGCAAGCTTTTGATATTTGTGCAAAAGATCCCTATATTTTGCAGCATCCTCAAAATGGTACTCTTTTGCCGCCTCTTTCATCAATTTCTCATACTCTTTGATTTTCCCCTCAATATCACCTTCTGTGACATACTCACTGGCCTCTTCTCCCTCTGCTCCACCCATCTCAACCCCCAATTCACGCAGGATCGTTTTCGGAGTAATTCCATGCTTTTGATTGAAGGCCTCTTGCAAGGCTCGTCTCTTTCTAGTGATTGCTATCGTATTTTTGATCGCACTTGTCTCTTTGTCTGCATACATGATCACACGACCCGAACTATTGCGAGATGCCCGTCCACAGGTCTGAATAAGTGCTGTTTCACTGCGCAAAAATCCTTGTTTATCCGCATCCAAAATCGCTACTAGAGAAACCTCAGGAAGATCCAAGCCCTCTCTCAATAGATTAATCCCAACAAGAACATCAAACTTCCCGATTCTCAGATCTCTCAAAATCTGAACCCGCTCCATTGTCTCAATGTCGGAATGCAGATACTTTGCCTTAACGTTGAGATCCAGCAGGTATTTGGTCAAATCTTCACTCAATTTCTTGGTAAGGGTCGTCACCAAAATTCTCCCCCCCTTCTCGATTTCATTCCGGATTTCATCTAGCACATCATCCACCTGGCCCGTCGCCCTTCTTATTTCAATCAAAGGATCGAGCAATCCAGTTGGACGAATCACTTGCTCAATTACATGCCCTTCTGCCTCATTAATTTCCCAAGCTCCAGGTGTTGCTGAAACATAAACTACTTGGTTGAAATGCGCATAACTCTCTTCAAATTTGAGCGGCCGATTGTCATAGGCGCTGGGCAAACGAAATCCAAAATCTATCAGAGATTTTTTACGCGCTCGGTCACCGTTATACATCGCGTGCATTTGCGGAATCGTCTGGTGCGACTCATCGATAAATAGAAGAAAATCTTTGGGGAAATAGTCAATGAGACAAGAAGGAGGATCACCTGCCTCTCTTTTGGAAAAGTGTCTCGAATAGTTTTCAATCCCTTTACAGGTCCCCATCTCTTTGATTAGCTCAAGATCATAGCGCGTACGCTGTGCAATTCTCTCTGCTTCAAGAGGCATATTTTGAGCTTCAAAATAGGCTATACGCTCGTTGAGCTCTTCAAGAATTGTATTACGGGCATGAAAACGGATCTCCTCAGG
>CAZXQV010000127.1:0-4209 GCA_964643195.1 uncultured bacterium
CACCATGATGAACCCGTTTCATGATTGCGATGAAGTCTAGGATCTTCGCTCCAACGACCACGTCCCTGGCGCGTCAAGCGGAAACCCTTCACGACATCTTGCGCTGCATCTGGGAAATTCACATTCAGAAAAGTGCCTTCAGGTTGTGGATTTTCTAAAATATATTGAATAAAAGAGGCTACATATTTTGCTGCCACATGGAAGTTGGGATTTTTACCATTTTCACAAGAAAATGCTATACCTGGAATTCCCCGAAAAAGTCCCTCAACAACTGCCCCTACTGTTCCCGAATGAAGTACATTACGGCCTGCATTTGATCCAGCATTGATTCCAGAAACAACGAGATCAGGTCGCTGTTTAAGCAATAGGCGAGTTCCGAGTTTAACACAGTCAGCAGGAGAACCGTCAATAGACCAAGCAGCTGTTTCTTTCCATTCCTCTTTTTGAATGTGAAGAGGTCTATCCCATGTAATGCTCACTCCCGCTCCTGAGCGTTCGCAAGATGGAGCTACAATTGACATATCGGCAAAGTCAGCCGCATGTAGAGCCTGCCAAAGAGTGGAGAGTCCAGGAGCAAAGATGCCATCGTCATTCGTCAATAATAGGTGAGGTCGTTTTCCGTATCGCTTTGTCTGATCCATAAATAAGTCCTGCGCTTGCAATGTTAGCGCGAGCATTAGGGAAAAGCTTCTGTAGATCATCTAACAGTTGATCGACTTTTTTCCGCATCGAGTCTGCCCCTACTGGACATTGACAGGTGATGCGTGCGAATCCCTTTTGTCGCGCAAATTCTAAAATTTCTCTCTCAGCAACAAAGACGAGCGGCCGGATGATGGTCACTCCAAAATCCACAAGTTCTAGCTTCGGTAGATTACCCGCAAATTCACCCTTGTGTAGAAGATTCATAAGAAGCGTCTGCGCAAGATCATCGCGGTGGTGTCCAAAGGCAATCGTTGTAGCGCCGACCCTCTTTGCAGCTTCAAAGATCAGACGCCGTCTTTGCCGAGAACAAGGATAACAAGAAAGCTTTTCCTTGGAAAGGGTAGATTCTTCAATGATCAATGGCACTTCAAGTTCGGCACAAATTTTTTCTAAATGAGTGGGGTGAATACCCGGACCACAGGAGAAAGCGCCTTTAACATGAATAGCTGTTAGTGAGGAGTTAGGAAAACCACGACCTAAAATATTTTTAAGCATATAGAGCAGCGTGACGCTATCTTTTCCTCCGCTTAGCGCAATAGCGAGCTTTTCGACTCCTTCCAAAAGGGAATATTCGTAGAGAGCTTTACGAATCCTGCTTTCAATCTTTTCTCCAATCATAGCTAAACTATTAGACAGGATTTCCTCCTTTTTCTACAATGCTTCCTCTATGTCAAAAAAAATAAACAGAAACGATCCCTGTCCTTGTGGCTCTGGTAAGAAATACAAACATTGCTGTATCAAAAATGAGGTAGTAAAGACCTATACACCTGCCGGCAAACGCAAATTTAAAGCAAAAGTTTTAAGTTCGACGGCAAACAATTTGCTTGGGCGGATGACGACAAATGCGAGTACTGAAAGAGAGTTTAAAGCGACTGCTGGGGGCTTGAAGAAGGGGAAAGAGGAGTTTGAAGAAACTACCGCTAGTTTTGAGCAGACAACTGTTGAGAAGATCGATGTTTCAGAGCCGCTCAAAACAGCTCGATTCAAAAAGATTCCAACAAAAAAGCCGGGCGATGATTTTAATCCCACAGATTTAGACTTTCGAGTTGATGAAAAATAAATCGGTAGGCTAAAGTGCCTACCTTCTCGCTGGAGTAGCTCAAATGGTAGAGCGCCCGACTTGTAATCGGATGGTTGAGGGTTCAATTCCTTTCTCCAGCAAATTCTCTTTTGGGGGGTGTCGCATAGCGGCCAATTGCATCGGACTGTAAATCCGACTCCGTCAGGATTCGCTGGTTCAAATCCAGCCACCCCCACTCTTTCCCTACACATACTCCACAAGGCACTGGCAGTCCTAAAGAGGTAGTGATTTCAAATGATTATTGTAATCACAGATAATCATCTTGATTAGTCCGATATGGTTTGCTACTTTCTTTTAAGTGGACAGCTCTACTTTGTGGAAATTTTTGACTGGTTCGCTGGAGCGAGCCAATCAAAAAGTTACACAAAGTCGAGTTTAGGACTACCAAATATGATCCTCTTTTGTGGATTTAACTCTTGCAATTAGTATTAATCAGCTATATCTAGAGAAATGGATCTGAGGTAATGTTTAATACTGCTAGGCTCATATCATCGCTATTATTCGGTGAATCTTTCTGCCAAGTCTTAAGGCGTTGCTTATTCGCCCCAATTAACCCCCTTTGTTGATCTTGATCAGACATCACTGCCTCTTTTAACTTTGGGAAAAGCTCCTCACTATTTGGGGTACTCTGAGTTATCTGTTGAAGCTGTTTTAGAGTCAGAAATTCACCTATTCCATCGGATATAAGGATCACCCGCATAGCATTTGTAACATCATGTGATTCAACCTTTAGCGGTTCATCAGGGTCACCAAGTCCACCACCTTGAGTAGAGCGTAGGAGTGTAAGCTGACCAGTAACGTCTTCCATAAATATAGCTGTATCAGATTTTTGGGCAGTAAAAAGCAATAATCGATCACCGGAAGAGACCAATTGGACAAAACTCATCGCTGGTTTAAAAGTGGGGTCTTGAAAAGTACCCAAAGCCCGATCTGCTGCGTAGGCACCTTCTTCATTTTCCTTACAAACTTTTCGCTTATTCGTCAGCGATTGAGAATCTTTAAATAGCTCATCTAGAGTACCCATTTGTGATTCGAAGAATGTCTGGGCTCCTTCTCGCGTCGTTTCAAGGCCATTCGATAAAGCGTCAGTATAATTGGCTATAAATGGATCAAAATGCTCTTTAAGAGCATTTCGCATTCTAGAATTATTATGCCCAGTACCATCCACAACGCAGGCGAATCCTTTATCAGGATCGCAATAAACTAAATCAGCAATCACGTCATCACTTCTGCTATCATAAGATGTTCCCTGTGCTTTTGTCCCCTTTAGTTCAAGAGGAACACGAGGAGGAGAAGAGGATACTGCTGCTACTTCGGAAGCTTTTTTCTTTCTTGTTTTAGCCAGTCCAGTAATCCCACCCACAAGAGCTCCGATCCCGATACTGCCGCCAGCTGCCATCATCGAGATTCCAGCGATTTGGTTAATATTGCTTAAAGATCCAGCAGCCCAAACACCATGATGCGCTCCAAAGCTTGCAGCGCCAACTCCCGCTGCACTCAAAGCAATTATGCCTATAACTATCAAAGCAGCAAAAATAGGCGTTTTCTCCAAAGTAACCTTTTTTCCGCCTAAATTGCCAGAATCGCTACTTTTTACTCGAGAGGGCTCTCCTGGGCTTGGTAATCGTGCTACATCATTCATAATTACTGATTATAAACAAAAAGTATATAATATATTACATAAATTTTATTTTTAATTTCTTAATTAATTGTAATTTATTGTATTTGAATCGGATTTGATATTGATCTTGTTTTTTAAAAAATTAATATAAATAATTTAGTATTTAATTGTCTTTTTGTTAGAAAATAATATTAGGCAATTGTTCCAAAAGAGGAGGAGGTTTATGGCCGTAATTAAGAAGGTTCTAGCAGTAGGCGCAGTTGTTGCGTTTTCATTCGCTGTATTTGCAGCAACGCAACAACCTGACTCATCATCAGATAGCTATATGAATGGCCGTCCATTGAAGATGCAGTCTGAAGATAAATTAACTGGAAAGGTTAAGAGTGTGAATCGTGTTCAAGAGCCAGATGGCACTAAGATTCATGTTGTTCTAGAAACAGATAGTGGGGACAAAACGATCATCGTTGGTCCAGCGTATTACTTAGATCAGGCTAAAATTGCATTCCAAAATGGCGAAAAGGTGACGATCTCGGCTTATGAAGTTACAGTCAATGGCGAGAAAGTATGGGTTGCAACTAAAGTTGATAAAAATGGACATGTTACAGTTCTACGCAAAAATGGTGTAGCTAACTGGCAGACTGACCATAACGGCAATTCAGAAGTACATCAGCATTAAGATAAGACTCTTTGATGGGGAGTGCTAATCGCACTCCTCGTCAGAGAATTGATTTAAAATGAAACGGCGAGTCAATTCAAGAGCAGGTGGATAATGCAAAATACGATAGTGCGTAACGTAGAAGGTCTC
>CAZXQV010000128.1:0-4197 GCA_964643195.1 uncultured bacterium
AGATATATTAGGCAGACGTGGGCCGATAGCTCAGTGGATAGAGCACCCGCCTTCTAAGCGGGCGGTCGCAGGTTCGAATCCTGCTCGGTCCGATCCTCATTGCCCAAACTATTCCGCTTTCGGTTTGTCGTCTTCCAAAATCTCAAGATTGACACGCAAACCATTACGGCTCGCTACAGACATCAACAACGTGCGAATCGCGTTGATCGTCTTGCCTTTTTTGCCAATAATCTTCCCAATGTCAGACTTCTCTACGGAGAGCTCAATGATCAATGTATGGGTGCCTTCCACCTCATTGATTACAACTTTATCCGGATTGTCCACCAAGTTCTTCACAATATATGCTACAAATTCTTTCATAATGCGTTCCCTAAATCGATAGTCGTTCCCATCTATCGCATACTACTTTATTGGAATTTATTAGGCGACAATATGTGAATTAATATCGATTTAATTTTATTAAAGAAATTAACCTTCAACGACATAAGATTATAGTGACCGGTCCATGATTGATGGAATAGAGCGCCATTTTAGCCTCAAATCGGCGTGAATCTGAGGGAAAACCCTGATTCAGCTATAACGGCTCTTATCGGATTGTGTCGATGATCATTTGCATGTCTTCAGGAATCGGCGCCTCAAAACTCACCTCTTTGCCTGTGGTAGGATGGGGGAATGTCAGACGATAGGCATGGAGAAGCTGTCTTGTAACTTGAAGCTTTTTATTGATTTGCAAGTTGCCATAGAGACTATCTCCCAAAATCGGACAGCCAATTGACTTGAGATGCACTCTGAGTTGATGCGTCCGACCAGTCTCGGGGAATAGATCGACCAGAGCGAGCTTAGCATTATAAGCCAAACTCTTCACGACAGTTTTGGCAGATTTACCACCCGATTCAACCAGTGTCATTTGTTGGCGCTTGAATCTGTCTCTGCCAATATTTCCTTCAATGATCTGATCTTTGGGATTGCCGATTGTAATCGCCAAATACTCTTTCTTCACAGCACGCGAAGCGAAAAGAGCCACAAGTTTTTGGTGAGCCTCACTATTCTTAGCCGCAACCAAAACACCAGAAGTCTCTTTGTCAAGTCTATGGACAATCCCAGGACGCAATCCTTCCCCTTCTAATTGACAATGAAAGAGAAGAGCATTGACAAAAGTGCCCGTCCAATTGCCAACAGCTGGGTGAATCACCATGCCAGCTGGCTTATTGACCACGATCAGATCGGCATCTTCATAAAGAAGAGAGAGAGGAATGTTTTCTGGTTCAACAGCGATTTGGGAAGTTAAGGCAAATTCGATTTCAACCTCATCACCCTCTTGTACTTCAATCCGTTTTTTTACAACTTCTCCATTCACCAGAACAAGCTGCCTCGTAATAAGATCTTGAAAATAGGATCTAGAATAGTCGGGGAAACGCTTGCTCAAATACTTGTCTAGCCGCTGATCTTTCTCTTTTTCTGTGACAAAGTAGGAATCCATTTGCACATCGTACCCTGTTGACAAAATTAAAGCTACCTCCCATAGTGAAGAAAAGGTTTTTTAAAAGAGAGAAATTAAATGAAAAAATATTTATTAGTAATAATGCTGTTGACAATTGTCTGCTGTGCCTGTTCAAAACAAAAAATGAAGGACAATTCCGGTATGCCGGTTGATCATTCTCCTGAAATGGGTAGCAGCAATGAGAGCGCTTCTGCCGCAAAGGTTGATGGAGGCAATAGCAGATTCGATGAGAAAAATAAAAAATGTACTTTGGATAAGAAATGCAACGCTAACAATGAGCCTTTAGTTGTTGAAGAAGGAAAGTGTACTTTAGAGAATAAGTGCAAGCCAGCAGTTGAGCCTTTAGTTATTGAAGAAGAGAAAGAGTGCCGCTTTGACAACAAGTGTAAGCCTAAAGAAGAGCCTATGCCTGTTGAAGAAGAGAAAGAGTGCACACTACCAAAGTGCCAAGCCAACTAAGGTTTGATAGGCCTATAGCCGATTCAGTTTGGATTGATCATTCTCACCCGGTGAAAGCTCTCGGGCTTGAAGCATTGCAACTTGCCTCATATTAAAATATGGGGCAGCTTGCTGTTCAGTCCCGAGAGCTTTGCCGCGGTCAAACACTGCAATTTTGTACTGATTCAGCTATATAGGCTATTAGGCAGGGAGAACCTGCTTTAAGTTCAAGCCGCTTCATCACTGACTGAAGATGGTTTCCCAGATCATTGAGCTCCTCCAAAGAAGCAAATGGAGGTAACTTCTTCCCAATATAACAAAAACCATTCATCTCAAATTGCTCAAGTTCCAGAAGCGAAATTAGTTTTCCATTGATACGAGAAAGGCGGCTAGCCATCTCTTTAGTGCAAAGCTCGGCTAGATAGAGGGTGGTATCAAACATCTACGCCATTCCTCCGTAAGCTTGCTGATCGGCTTGCTTCTGTCTATCCATAGAAGCTTTCTGGGATCCACTCAAGCCAGTGATGCAAGTCATCATCATTGATTGTATAAACCGCTGATACATCACGATTCCCTCGATTGGGTCTCCACCCGCATGCTCCATAAACCAGATTTCCAGAGGGCTAATTGGGCCATTATAACCACCATTAGAACGGATATTTTGTACTTGATTCATCTGATCTGATGAGAGGTTTAAACCAGAAGCACTTCCTGATTGTAATCCTTTGAAATCACCAGCAGGTGTCCCTGAAGGAGAAATTGCACTAGGGGGGGGATTCGATGGAGGTGTTGGTAAACCACTGACTCCAGTACTATCTGCCATCTATTTGCTCCTCTTTAATGTCTTGAGCTCTTTCGTCGCAATACGCACACCACGCGCTGAAGCTCCCTTCAATGCAAACTCTGCAACAGCTACTTCCATCTTGCTCTCCTTCCGACTGCCCTTTGCTTTGAAGGAGAGCTGAACCTTATCGGCATCATCACTTGTAATGAACTCAAGGGTACTGTCTTCATCCAAAAAGCGGTAAATTTTGTCTAATATAAACTGTTTGACAATGAAACGTTTAGCATAAGGATAGCCACTCTTCAGATCTTTGTAAATGACAGAAAGCGGAGTTTTCTTATCCGCTGGACCAATCCAAACAACCTCACCCTCTTTATGCACGTACTGCTTCTCAGGGATGTTAATGACACTGTAGTTTCCATTTTTGAAGAGCACAAGCAATTTGTCTAAATTAGAACATTCGAAAGAAGTAGAGCTTGAAACAGCTGTTCCCAAGAATCCACTTTCTGAATCATAGCCAACTGTGACCTTTTTCTCAGAAATAGCGCGCTTGTCGACTTCTACAATTTGAGCCAGCTTAGTCCGTCTTGGGAACAGTTTCCCATATCGTTTCAGGAGATCTTTTAGATAATTGATCGTATAGAGCTTGATGTTTTTGAGCAGCTTTTCCACTTCAGCGAGTCTCTTCTGCAACACCATAATCTCTTCTTGATTCTTGTCGATGTCGAAACGGGAAATGCGACGAATCGGAATGCTGAGCAATTTTTCTCGATCCTGTTCGGTTGGTACTCGAATGAGCCCCGTATGGAAAGGCTTTAAACTTGTTGCAATCGTCGTATGAATCTTCTCATAGTTGGCAACCTCTTCAATTTTTTTGTAAAGGCGGTTTTCAATGAAGATTTGCTCCAGCGATTTTGCAAAGATTTTTTCCTTTAATTGATCTCTCTCAATTTCGAGCTCTGTTTTCAGGTAGCTTTGGAGCTTCTGTGTATGCAAAGCAAGCACTTCATCAACAGTGGTTTCCCATGGAAGTTGATCTTTAATCACAATGAGCTGAGTGCTGATAGAAACTTCGCAATCAGTGAAAGCATAAAGCTGCTTGACAAGGTCTTTTGCATACTGGCCACGTGGAAGTTTGATTTCGATCTCAATCTTTTCAGCGGTATAATCATTGATCTGGTCGATTTTGATACGACCTTTCTTGGCAGCTTCATCGATAGAATGAATCAGAGAGTCGGTGGTAGTCCCATAACAAATCTCACGGATCACGACTGTTTTATCATCGACGATATCCATGCGAGCGCGTAGGCGGAGCTTCCCTTGTCCCTTCTCATATTCTGAGGCATCGAGAATACCTCCAGAAGCAAAATCGGGGACGATATGGAATTTTTTACCTTCTAGAATAGCGATTTCAGCTTCTAGCAATTCGCAGAAATTGTGAGGCATAATCTTGGTAGCCATACCGACTGCAATC
>CAZXQV010000129.1:0-4097 GCA_964643195.1 uncultured bacterium
GCAGCAAACGAGCGAAGATAGTGCGAGTAGCACAGCGAGCGAGCGCGCTGCAATTCCACGCAGTTCCGATCAGCCCCAAGTGGGGGCCGCGGGGGGGAAAAGCCCCTGACAAGCCTATCTCTCTCTCACTTGCAAAGCAAAGTGGATCCTCGGGGTTTGGGGCGCAGACCCATTTCTTTGTCTTTAGCCCTTCAGTCTGATGACTCATCTTACGCACTTTTTCTCTCATCGATAGGGATGCAGCAATCCCTATCGGTCAGAGAAAAAGTGGTAAGGTGAGTCAATCAGTACAAAATTGCAGTCTTTCACCCACGCGAAAGCCTCGCGATTGATCGATCCTAAGAGATGATAGCCATCAGAACTTTTGACCAGTTTCAATTGACTGCAGAAAAAACCAACTTGTTATGATTTAAGTCATTCATTGTTAAAAGCTTAGAGATTTTATTCAAAGCGCTATCGATCTCTTCTTTTGTAGTAAAGCGTGACAGAGAGAAACGCAAAGTTGAGCGGACTAGATCTGGATGGATTCCCATGTTGCGCAGTACGTGGGAGAGTTGGAGACTGGCTGATGAGCAAGCAGCCCCATATGAGACTGCGATACCAGCCATATCGAGTCGCATCAAAAACTCTTCGCCATCCTCTCCTACAAAAGCAACACTCGAAGTGTTGCAAACCCGCGGCCGATCTTTTCCATGGATGACAACATTTGTGAGTTTTGATTCAAAATAGTCACGCAAATCTGCAATTCCTTGCCACTGCATCACTTCCACTGCTTTTGCAAAGCCGACGATACCAGGAACATTTTCAGTGCCTGCTCTCAAACCGCGCTGTTGCGAGCCACCGCGTATCAAAGGTTTAAGAGGGAAAGCTTTGTCATAGATGAGGCAACCGACTCCTTGGGGACCATGTATCTTGTGAGCGCTGAAAGCACAGGCTACAACGCCACGAGGCACTTCCCACTGCTCTTTTCCTAAGATAGCGACTCCATCAATTAAGAGGGGAATTCCAAGCATCGCGACTTCATCAAGATCTTCTCTTTTGATGCCAGTTTCGTTATTGGCAGCCATAAGGACGATCAGAGATGTATTAGGCTGCAAAGCGACCTTGATTTGTTCAAGGGTCACAATCCCCTCCCCAGGCGTTGGGTCAAGAATCGTCACATTTTTACCCCGGCACGACTCTAGAACAGCTGCATGTTCCAAAGAGGAAGTCACAATGTGACCATCTACACTTTGAATGGCCATATTGAGAGCCTCTGATGCTGATGAGGTAAATACGACTTCTCTGCCCGGAGCGACTGCTGCAAGAAGCTTCTGCTTCGCTTCTATCAGCAATCTTTTTGCCTTTTGACCCAAGCGATGGGGACTAGAAGGATTGGCCAACTTTACCTGACTCATCGCCTCTTCCACTCTTGGATCGATTAAAGTTGTCGCATTATTATCGAGATAGATCACTCTTCCACCTCGATTAAAACCACTGTGATATTGTCTGAACCACCACGTGCTTTTGCTTTTTTGACAAAACTCTCTGTCTTGCTTTGCAAATCCCCCTTGCCAGACATAATCTTTAATATCTCATCATCACTGACATGATTAGTCAATCCATCTGAACAGAGCAAATAGCAATCTTTCGGATGAACAGGAAAGCTCTGTACTTGAGGTTTGACACTCTTTTGAGTACCGACAGCACGGGTAAGAACGTGCTTCAAAAGGGAAGCCTCGACGCCCTTTAAGCGACTCATCACGGTGTGGTCAACAGTCAATTGCTTAAAATCACCATCACCCCGCATACGATAAGCTCGACTATCACCGACATGCGTCACAAAAACAATTTTTTGGACAAAAAGAAGGGCTGTGAGTGTGGTACCCATTCCCTTCCATTCAGGATGAGCAAGCCCAGCAGTATAGACAGAAGCGTTGGCATCAAGAATCGCCTCTTTACAAAAGGCTTCCATCTCTTCTCTAGACCCAGTTGTTAGTCGTTTGGCCTTTTCTAAAAAGCGCTCCACTGCTATTTGGGCAGCAACTTCCCCCGCATTGTGCCCACCCATACCATCAGCAAGCACAAAGCAGTTGTCGTCCATAGCAGCGACATCTTCATTGTTTTTTCGGACAAGACCGCGGTCTGTCAGCCAGCTAGAAGCTAATGGGAAAAAAGTCTTAACCACAATGGAGTATAGTATATAAGAATCATTATAAGATTTCTAACTGAAATAATAACTTAACAAAGCGTTGGTGATGGCCTACTTTTTGATGAAAAGCGGATATTCGGGCTCCCAAAAGGCATGTTCGATTTTGAGCTGGGCCTCATGTCGCAAAACACCTGCATGCTGCGCCACTGCTATAGCGATCTGCCTTGCAATTTTTGGAATCTCCTCAGCAGGCGGAAAAAGGGAAGCCCTCCTGTCTTTAACCGCTGGCGAAAACTCACTCAATGTGTATGCCGCCGCCAAAAACATCTCACTCGAAATATAGCTCGCTTCAGACCCCAAAATGCCCAAAACAATTGCTGGGAAGATGTAGTGGTTGTTATTTTGCCCAAAAGAGTAGGTATGTCCCTGATATTCATAATCTGGAAATTTTGTGCCCGTTGCCACAACAGCCTTGCCCTTTGTCCAGTTGATAAGATCTTTTGGGTCAGCCTCAGATACACTATCCGGATTGGAAAGCGGAAGAATAATCGGCATCTCACACCCTTTCGCCATCGCTTCGACTACCTCTTTTGTGAACATCCCCTTCTGCGCACAGACGCCGATCAAAATGGTGGGCTTTACTAATTTCACACATTCTAGAAGCGGAATCGTCTTTTCCCTATGAAAACGTGCTAAAGAACCAGGATTTTCATCGGAGAGTAGGCCATGACTATTAAGTATCCAGATACGCTCCAATGCATCCCGCTCAGAGAGCCCATCCCGTCTCAAAGCTTTTACAATGAGGGTGGCAATCCCCATCCCCGAAGAGCCTGCCCCTGTAATCACAATACGCTCCTCTTTGAACACTCTTTTAGCACACTTCACCGAAGCTAAAATCGCCGCGAGCGTGACAGCAGCCGTTCCTTGAATGTCATCATTGAAGGTTAACATCTCCTCTCTATAGCGCTCGAGCAATTTGTAGGCGTGCTGCTTCGGAAAATCTTCCCACTGAAGAATGGCGTATGGAAACTTGCGCTTCACAGCCTGGACAAATCGATCCACAAAGTCGTAATACTGATCTCCGGATAGACGCTCATGCTTCCATCCCAAATAGAAAGGATCTTTGAGTAAGCTCTCATTGTTTGTTCCCACATCGAGCATGATCGGTAGTCCAAAAGCTGGATGGAGACCCCCACAAGCAGTGTAGAGTGCAATCTTCCCAATCGGAATCCCCATACCACCCGATCCTTGGTCTCCCAGTCCCAAGATCCGCCCCCCATCAGTCACTACAATCGCTTTCACCTTCGGCAGTGGGCAGTTATTCAGCATCTCATCGATGCGATCTCGATTGGGATAGGAAATAAAGAGACCACGCGGCCTCCTATAGATTTCATAGAAATGACGGCACGCCTCACCCACAGTCGGAGTGTAAATAATCTCCAGCATCTCTCCTAGATGCGCCCGTAAAAGCGCATAAAAAAGCGTTTCATTGCGGTCTTGCAATCCTCTCAAATAAATATGCTTAGATAAATTAGAAGGCTTTTTCTGATATTCCGCATAGCAGTGATTGATCTGCTCAGCCAAACTCTTCACATGTGGAGGCAGCAAACCATGAAGACCCAGTTGGCTGCGCTCCTCAACCGTAAAAGCTGTGCCTTTGTTCAACAGAGAGTTTTGTAGAATCAACTCGCCTCTGACAAAGAGGTCGATCGAATGGTCATTATTAACGTCAAAAATTTTCATCCGTGGTGCACAGCCTCCTTTTGAACATCGATTTTGCTCACAAAAGGTAATGCCAGAATCAAAACAAGACAGATTACCCCTGAAATGAAGCAAGTTTGTAGATAACTTTCTGTAAAAGCTTGATTTTGAACCATATGATAGAGCATGCCTTCGATCTGCAACCCTTCAAAACCAAGTTCTTTAAGAGCTACCACATAAGAATTATAATACTCATTAGAAGGGA